>JAHCKF010000387.1 GCA_026125925.1 Pseudolabrys sp. | reverse complement strand
CGATTGAATGCGGACCCCTCACCCGCCTCGCTCGCAAAGCTCGCTCGGCACCCTCTCCCACAAGGGGAGAGGGGAAGGAAGATCAGCCCCTGAGCACACCACCGGTGCGTTTGCTCACTTCCGCGACGATCTTCTGACCGAGCGCGTCGATCTCGGCGTCGGTCATGGTCTTGTCGCGCGGCTGGATGGTGACGGCGATCGCCACCGACTTCTTGCCCGACTCGATGCCCTTACCTTCGTAGACGTCGAACACGGTGACGCCGGCGATCAGTTTCTTGTCGGCGTTCTGCGCTGCGCGGACGATGTCGCCGGCCTTGACCTTGCCATCGACGACGAAGGCGAAGTCGCGGGTCACCGGCTGGAACGCCGACAATTCGAGTAGCGGCTTGGCGCGCGTCGGCCGTGCCTTGGCCGCCGGGATGGCGTCAAGGATCACCTCGAAGCCGACCAGCGGGCCGTCGAGCTTCAGCGCGGTGAGGATGCGCGGATGGATCTCGCCGAAATGGCCGATGACGTTCTGCGGGCCGAGCTGGATGGTGCCGGAGCGGCCGGGGTGGAACCAGGCCGGTCCGCCGGGCACCACCTGCAGCGATCCCACCAAGGCGCCCGCCGCCGCCAAAGCCGCCAGCGCATCGGCCTTGGCGTCGAACACGTCGACCGGCTTGGTCGCCTGCGACCAGTGCCGGCCGGCGCCGGCGGGCTTGGCCAGCGCACGGCGCAGGCCGCTCGCGGCGATGAACTGGTCTTCCGGCTGGTCGCCCTTGAAGATCTGGCCGACCTCGAACAGTGCGACGTCCGGATAGCCGCGATCGGCATTCCTCTGTGCCGACGTCAGCAGGCCCGGCAGCAGGCTCGGCCGCATGTCGGACAATTCGGCCGCGATCGGATTGGCCAGCGCCAGCTCGGGCTTGCCGCCGCCGAACAGCTCGGCTTCGCGCTTCGACACGAAAGACCAGGTGACGGCTTCGACGAGGCCGCGGGCGGCGAGACCGCGCTTGGCCTTGCGGGTGCGCGCCTGGATCGGCGTCAGCACCGGCTTGCGCGCATCGTCACCGCGCGGGAACGGCGTCGACGGCACGGCATCGACGCCGTGGATGCGCACCAGTTCCTCGACGATATCGGCGCGGCCGTGAACATCCGGACGCCATGACGGCACCGCCACCTTCCAGCGCTCGCCCTGCCCGGCGGTGAAGAAGCCGAGCCGCTCGAGCGTGCGCCGTGCTTCGACCGGCGGCAACTTGATGCCGACGAGGCGCTCGAGTTCCGACACCGGATAATCGACGACGACTTCCTTGGCCGTCGCATCGCCGGCGACGACGATCTGCGACGGCTCGCCGCCGCACAGGTCGAGCACCATCTGCGTCGCCAGTTCGAGGCCGGGGATCATGAAATTCGGATCGACGCCGCGCTCGAAGCGATAGCGCGCATCGGTGTTGATGCCGAGCTTGCGGCCGGTCTGCGCGATGTTGAACGGATCCCACAGCGCCGATTCGATCAGCACGTCCGTGGTGTTCTCGTCGCAGCCCGATTCCTCGCCGCCCATGATGCCGGCGAGCGATTCCACGGCGCGCTCGTCGGCGATGACGCACATGGCGCTGTCGAGCTCGTAGGTGCGGCCGTCGAGCGCCAGCAGTTTCTCGCCGTTCTGCGCGCGGCGCACCGTGAGGTTGCCCGTCACCTTCTTGGCGTCGAACACATGCAGCGGCCGGCCGCGGTCGAAGGTCATGTAATTGGTGATGTCGACCAGCGCGTTGATCGGCCGCAAGCCGATGGCGGCGAGCCGCTTCTGCAGCCACTCCGGCGAGGGGCCGTTCTTGACGCCGCGCACCAGGCGCAGGCCGAACGCCGGGCACAACACGGGCGCGTCGATCGTCACGCTTACCGGGCAGGGGAATTTGCCCTCGACGCGCTTCGGCGTGTTCTCCTTGTATTCGCCGATCAAGGCGGCGCCGAGATCGCGCGCGATGCCGTTGATGCTGGTGCAGTCCGGACGATTCGGAGTGAGGTTGATCTCGACCACCGGCTCGCTGAGGCCGAGTACGTCCGCGAAGGGCGCGCCGATGGGTGCATCGGCCGGCATTTCGATGATGCCACTGTGGTCGTCGTTGAAGCCGATCTCGGCGCCGGAGATCATCATGCCTTGCGATTCGACGCCGCGGATCTTGCCGACCGACAGCGTGATGTCTTTCGCCGGGATGTAGGTGCCAGGCAGGCCGAGCACGGTCTTGAGCCCCGCGCGCGCGTTCGGCGCGCCGCAGACGATCTGCAGCGGCGTGCCCGAGCCGTTATCGACCTTGCAGACGCGCAGGCGATCGGCGTTCGGGTGTTGCACGGCTTCGAGGATCTGCACGACCTTGAACGGCGCATACTCCTTGGCCTTGTCCTCGACGTGCTCGACCTCGAGCCCGATCATCGTGAGCTTGTCGACGATTTCGTCGAGCGAGGCCGTGGTGTCGAGATGATCCTTCAGCCAGGACAGGGTGAATTTCATAGGACTCGCTCCGGCTTCCAGAAGAACATGACGGGCAACAGCAGGAACACGATGAGGGTGAAACTGATCGCGGCGCGAACGCAGAGGCGATACAGTTCGCGGCGAAGAAACAGCTCGTGCCGCATCCACGCCATTCCGTCCTTCTCGGAATTCATTTCGCTGACCGGGCCGATCGACAGGCAGCGGAGGCATCCGACCGCGATGAGCAGATATACGCCGATCTCGGTGACGACGATTCCGATCTCTGCATCGTTGTTGGCCACCAGCGGCGCGATCAGTCCGAGGCCGGCGATCATGAGTGACACATGGGTCAGCACGCCAGTGGCCTTGCTGTCGATGTTGGCGAAAGCCTCGGCTATACGAGCCGGCATCGCTGAATTATGCCGGTCGATGCGATCCGAATAGCTCTCGACTTCGTCGGCGCGCCATCCTCGCGTCAGAAAGGCCAAGATCAGATTGTCGAACCGCGAGCGGATGTATGCCCCTTTTGGCTCGTTGTTCGCCATCACGAACTCAATCCCCCGGCCAAGGTCGGGAAGTCGAGCGGGCGGAAGCCGTAGTGATTGAGCCAGCGCACGTCGGCTTCGAAGAAGGCGCGCAGGTCGTTGATGCCGTATTTCAGCATGGCGATGCGATCG
>JAHCKF010000386.1 GCA_026125925.1 Pseudolabrys sp. | reverse complement strand
ATCGCCGAGGCCGAGAATGCGCTCGCCGTCGGTGACGACGATGACCTCGGTCTTGTCGAATTGCGGGTTCGACAGGATCTGACGGATCTGCTTGCGGTGTGGGATCGACAGGAAGACGCCGCGCGGCTTGCGGAACAGGCGGCTGAACGAGGCGCAGCCGGCGCCGACGGTCGGCGTATAGACGATCGGCAAGAGCTCCTCGACGTTCTTGCCGAGCAGGGCGTAATACAAGGTCTCGTTGGTGTCCTGGAGATCGCGCAGGAAGGCGTAGCGCTCGAGGTCGGTATGGAATTCGCGGAAGGCCTGAAGGCGGCGGCCGGCCTGCTCCTCGATCGAGACCACAGTCGGCGGCAGCAGCCCGTGCAGCAGGAAGGTGGCGCGCTCCTCTTCGGTGAAGGCCGTGCCCTTGTTGAGGCGCGGGTCGGCCAGAAGGCGGTATCCGAAGAGGTCGGCTGGCAGCGCGATCGTATCGCTTTTGTTCAGGGGGCGGTTCAGCAAAACATTAGTCCCGGCAACGTGATCCCTAGGCCGCCCCTATAGCATAGGGGCGGCCGCTGCCGCATGCCGTTTTCGCTGGGGTGGTTAGCTTTGGCGCTTGTCGGCGTCGTATTCGGCGCTGGAGAAGGTGCCGCCCTGGTAGTGATCGCCAATCGGGTCCGGGGCCAGTTTCTCCTGCGCCGCCAGCGCTTGCGCCCGGAAATCCTCGGCCTTGTGCTTGGGCCGGTAGCCGAACTTGTGGGCGTTGGAATTGTCCCACCAGGCCGCGGCGTTGTCCGAGGCGCCGTAGAAGATCTCGTATTTGATGTCGGGGTGCTCGAAGCCGATGCGCATGAGTTGCACCAGGTCTTCCGGATGCAGGAAGATCGACAGCCGACGCTTGTCGATCGGCGCATCGGCGAAGTTGCCGATCCGGATGCAGGTGACGCGCATGCCGTGCTTGTCGGCATACATCGCCCCCAACGCCTCGCCGAAGCACTTCGACACGCCGTAGCGCGAGTCCGGCCGCACCGTGACATTGACGCCGATCTTCTGCTCGCGCGGATACATGCCGACGGCGTGGTTCGAGGTGGCGAAGATCACGCGCTTGACGTTCGCGCGATAGGCGGCCTCGAACAGGTTGTAGCAGCCGATGATGTTGGCCTGCAGGATCGTGTCCCACGGTCCTTCGACCGAGAAGCCGCCGAAATGCGCGATGCCATCGACGCCGGCGACGATCTTTTCGACCTCATCCATTTTGGCGAGGTCGGCGGCGATGAACTCGGCGCCCGGCGCGAGATCGTCGGGCTTGCGGATGTCGCTCCAGCGGATGTCGTTATAGATCGCCGGCAGCATCTGGCGCATGCGCGTGCCTATACCGCCGGCTGCGCCGGTGACGAGGAGTTTCATGTTTAGTCTCTTCCCAGGTTCGACTTTTCTTTCGTCATGCCCGGCCTTGTGCCGGGCATCCACGCCTTTCTTTCTTGAGAAGGAAGACGTGGATGGCCGGGGCAAGCCCGGCCATGACGGAGATTGACCGATCTGCCGCGGCAGCAGATGCGAATTACTTGATCCCCAACTCCGCCGCCAGCTTCTGATGGCGGTCGCGGCTGGCGCCGAGATGGGCATGCATCGCCGCACGCGCCTTCGGCACATCGTGGGTGCGGATCGCGGCGAGGATGCGCGCGTGCTCGCGCTGAAAGAGGGTGAGATTGTTGCGCCGCAACAACGGCGCGCTGCGGCCCCACACGGTCTGCCGCGGAATGACGACGCTGCCGAGATATTCGAGGAAGATTCGGAATTGCGGGTTGTTGGTGGCCTCGGCGATCTCGCAGTGAAAGGCGAAGTCCTCCTCGACGGCGTTGTCGCCGGCATCGATCGCGGCCTGGATGGCCTCGAAGCGCTCGGTGATTTTCCTGATCTGCGCCGGCGTGGCGCGCTCGGCGGCGAGCCCGGCCGCCTCGACCTCGATGCCGGTGCGCAGCTCCATGACATTGAGCACGTCGCGCAGCGAGGAATGTTCGTCGAACTCGACACGGTAGGGCCGGCGGACCTTTTCGGCGACGAAGGTGCCGATGCCCTGGCGGCTCACCACCAGCTTGTCGGCGCGCAAAGCTGCAACCGCCTCGCGGATTACGGTGCGGGAAACGCCGGTGGCGGCGATCATTTCCTGCTCCGTCGGCAGCCGCGAACCGGGCAGCAGCTTGCCGGATACGATATCGGCGGTCAGCCGCGAGACGATTTCGGCGGTCAGTCCGCGCGGCGCCTGGATCGGCCTCAGCAAGGAAAGATTTTTTGTCACACCGGCAACCCCCGACCTTGACCGGATTGCGACGGTCTGGTCATCATATAACCTGATGAGTAGCACGCGTGGCCGTGCCGATCAATCGGCGGCGTCTCCGGATGCTCACTCGCATCAGAACATAATAACAGGGAGGAGCAGTCATAATGCAAAATCGTAGAGCCTTGTTGTCCGCCGGCGTCGTCGCCGCCGCGGTGATGCTTGCCGGGCCGGCGCTGGCCCAGAAGGCGGTGCTGAAAGCCGCCGACGTTCACCCGCTCGGTTATCCGACCGTCGAAGCGGTCGTGCAGATGGGCAAGAAGCTCGAGAAGGCGACCAATGGCCGTCTCTCGATCCAGATGTATCCGTCGATGCAGCTCGGCGGCGAAAAGGAAATGATCGAGCAGGCCCAGATCGGCGCGCTGCAGATCGCGCGTGTCAGCGTCGGTCCGGTCGGCTCCGTCGTCGACAACCTCAACGTCTTCAACCTGCCTTTCGTGTTCCGCGACACCAACCATATGCGCGCGGTGATCGACGGCCCGATCGGCGAGCGCCTGCTCAAGGAAATCACCGACAACCCGAAGTCCGGGCTGATCGGTCTGGCCTGGATGGATAGCGGCGCGCGCTCCTTCTACAACAAGTCGAAGGACATCAAGTCGGTCGAAGACCTCAAGGGTCTGAAGTTCCGCATGATGGGCAACCCGATCTTCGTCGACACCGCCAATGCGCTCGGCGCCAACGGCGTCGCCATGGGCATGGACCAGGTGATGAACGCGCTGCAGACCGGCGTCGTCGACGGCGCCGAAAACAACCCGCCGAGCTACGACTCGTTCGGTCACGTTCCGGTCGCCAAGCACTATACCCTGACCGAACACTTGATCA
>JAHCKF010000385.1 GCA_026125925.1 Pseudolabrys sp. | reverse complement strand
CCACCGGCACGTTCCCGGCGGGGCCGCTGAATTTCTCCGGCCGCAACGGCAACACCGCAGGCTATATCGAATTGCAGTCGCAGATCGCCGAGCGCTTCTCGATTGCCGCCAATGCGCGCATCGACGACGACGACCAGTTCGGCAGTTATTCGACCTGGCGCATCGCTCCGGCCTTTCTGGTGCCCGGCACCGAGACCAAGCTGAAGGCGACCTATGGCACGGCGTTCAAAGCGCCAACTTTGTACGAGCTCTACGGCGTCGGCGACTTCGGCTATGTCGGCAACCCCAACCTGCGGCCGGAGACCAGCAAGGGCTACGATGTCGGCTTCGAGCAGCCCTTGTTCGGCGGCCGGCTGCGCTTCGGCGCCACCTATTTCCACAACGACATCACCGACCTCATCAACAACGTGTTCACGCCGGTCAACACCTACGTCAATGTCGGCAAGGCCAAGACCACCGGCGTCGAGACCTTCGTCGAGCTGAAGGTCAACGAGCAGTGGCGCTTCCACGCCGACTACACCCGCACCGACGCAACCGATGAGATCACGCACAGCCAGTTGCTGCGGCGGCCCAAGCACAAAGCCGACTTCACCGTTTTCTATCAGCCGACCGAGGCCTTCGGCGTCTCGGCGACGGTGGTCTATGTCGGTCCGTGGGACGATTTCGACCGCCAGGGGCTGTTGACGGCGCCGCAGACGACGCCGGGTTACACCGTGGTCAACCTCGCCGCCAATTACGTCGTCAATCCGAAGGTCACGATCTTCGGCCGCGTCGATAACCTGTTCGACAAGCGCTACGAGGTTCCGGTCGGCTGGCAGGCGCCGGGTGCCGGCGTCTTCGGCGGTGTCAAAGTTTCGACCAACTAGAGGCTGCAAATCGTCCGACGGCGCGCGGCGCGATGCCGCGCGCCGTTGTCGGCCTTTTGCTAGAATCCGCCCGCTGATTCCATGGGGGCGAAACCATGACCAGGCTCTTGCTCGTCGCGGGCGCGTTGTTGGCTGCGGTTGCGGCCACGCCGGCGCATGCCGACGATATCCTCGATGCCATCGATCAGAGCCGCAAGGCCTATCAGGCCGGCGACATGGCGACGGCCAAGCAGTCGCTCGATCTGGCGTCGCAATTGATCGGGCAGAAGAACGCCGAAAGCTTTGCCGCGATGCTGCCCGAGCCGCTGGCCGGCTGGCAGGCCGAGAAGGCGCAGACCAATGCGCTCGGCAGCGCGGTGTTCGGCGGCGTTTCAGCCGCGTCGCGCAGCTACACCAATGCCAAGGGCGACACGGTGGAAGTGTCGATCAGCGGCGACTCGGCGCTGCTGATGCAGTTCGCGCCGATGCTGAGCAATCCGGCGATGGCCGGCGCGCTCGGCAAGCTCATCCGCATTGGCGATCAGCGCGCCGTGCAGAACCAGGAGGGTGACCTCATGATGGTGGTCGCCAACAAGGTTCTGATCAACGTCCAGGGCACGGCGGATGCGGCCAGCAAGCTGGCCTATGCCAAGGCGATCGACGCCGCGAAGCTGTCCAAGCTGTAGCGCCCGCCGTTACGGCTGCGGCGCCCACATCACCGGGACGAGTTCGTAGCCGCTGCCGGCGCGCGTGAGGTGGCCGCAGGCCGGAAACGGGAAATGATAGGCCGAGACCAGCATGCGGTCGGCGGCGGCGCGGTCGAGCATGCGGCGCCGCGATCGCACCGCGAGCGCGCCGTCCATGTCGAAAGTGGGCTGCCAGTCCGGGTGCCGCGCGAACAGATACGGGTTGCGCACGGTGTCGCTCATGACCAGCATCGACTTCCCATTCGAGTGCAGCGCGAAGGCGGTGTGGCCGGGTGTATGGCCGTAGGCCGGGATCGACACGATGCCGGGCAGTAGCTCGGCGCCGGGCTTGTAGCGATGCACCTCGCCGGCGATATCCTTGAAGATACGGCCCGCATTGAGAAAGTATTTGTGCACGGTGCCGCTGGCGCGCGCCAGATTGGCGTCGTTCATCCAGAACGCCCATTCCGGCTCGGGAACCATGATCTCGGCCTTGGTGAAGACCTTGTCGCCGTCTTTGGTCTTGATGCCGTTGATATGATCCGGATGGAAATGCGAGATGACGACGACATCGACGGCGTCGGGTGCGATGCCTGCGGCGGCGAGATTGGCGTTCATCAGCCCGGCGGTATCGGTGATCTGGCCGGCGCTGCCGGTATCGATCAACACGAGTTTCGCGCCGGTGTTCACCAGCAGCGCGGTGATCGAGATCGGCAACACATCGGGCATGAGGAAGGCGCGGGTGAGGGCGCGGTTGACGGCGCGGCGGCCGGCATTGCGAATGAAGCCGTCCTTGATCGGCGAGTACCAGATGCCGTCATACAGCGCCGTCAACTCGAAGCCGCCGAGATTGTAGCGATAGACGCCCGGGCCCTGGATGCGGGCGAATGGCGCGGCGGCCTGGGCAAGGTCCGGCAAAGTCGCCATGCCCACACCCACCGCCGAGGCGGCCGCTGCATGCTGGATGAAGCTGCGGCGCGTCGAAGAGGTCGCAATGGCCATGGCGCGAAATCCGGATAGACGGGCGCGCGACGATCGCCCGCACCGATTGACAGGTTACAAGCCGCTATGGTCGAAACCAAGGGCGCGACGATCGGGGAGGAATCACGAATGCGTTGGCTTTTCTTGCTCGCGGCGCTGCTCGTGGCCGGCTGCGCCAGCGACGATGTCGGGCCGAGCCCGGCCGAACTGAAGGCGCGCTGGGAAGCGCAGAACGTCTTTCCACAGAACTACAAGAACGATCTCATTGCCTTCATGCGCACTTATCTCAACGACCCCGAGCATGTGCGCAACGCCCAGGCGTCGAAGCCGGTACTCAAAACCGTGGGCGAGGGCGAGCGTCAGCGCTTCATCGTTTGCGTGCGCTATCGCGAACGTAAGTCGAATGGAAATTATGCGTCGCCGAAGGACGGCTACGCGACCTATGTGTCGGGTAAGCTTGATCGCTTCGTCGACACGCAGAAGGAAGTCGCAGCGTTGTGCAAGGACACGCCGCTCGAGCCGTTTCCCGAGATGGAAAAATTGCCGCGCTGAAGCGGCCGGTCGGGCACGCGCGGTTCAGCCGGTGCAGATTGCGAGCGACAAATACTCATAACCGCCGGGCGTAACGAGGCCCGACGGTCCGTATTTACAGATTGGCGGTA
>JAHCKF010000384.1 GCA_026125925.1 Pseudolabrys sp. | reverse complement strand
GGCGGGTTGTTCGGACTGGGGATTTTCCGGTAGTCGCGGTTCGTTTTTGACGGAACGGTTCTTCCGCCGTCATTGCCGGGCTTGACCCGGCAATCTATCTTTTGCGCGAAAGATGGATGCGCGGATCAAGTCCGCGCATGACAAATGCTGATTCCATCAAAACAGAAAGGCTCTACCGCGGCAGCGTCGTCGTTCCCATCAGGAACTTGTCGATCGCGTGGGCGCACTGGCGGCCTTCGCGGATCGCCCAGACGACGAGCGACTGGCCGCGGCGCATGTCGCCGGCGGCGAACACCTTGTCGACCGAGGTCGCATAGGCGTTCATGTCGGCCTTGACGTTGCCGCGCGGGTCGAGCGCGACGCCGAGCGACGTCACCATGCCCTCGTGCACCGGATGCACGAAGCCCATGGCGAGCAGCACCAGATCGGCTTCGATCTCGAACTCGCTGCCGGGCACCGGCTTCATCTGCGCGTCGACATGGATGCAGTGCAGCGTCTTCACCTGACCGTTCTCGCCGGAGAACTTCTGCGTCAGCACGGCGAATTCGCGGCTCGCGCCTTCCTCGTGGCTCGAGGAGATGCGCAGCTTCAGCGGCCAGTCCGGCCACGTCATCATCTTGTTCTCGTGCGCGGGCGGCTGCGGCATGATCTCGAAATTCGTCACCGACACCGCGCCCTGGCGGATCGACGTGCCGATGCAGTCGGAGCCGGTGTCGCCGCCGCCGATCACGACGACCTTCTTAGCCGTAGCCAGGATCGGCTCGATGTCGCCGAGCGGCTCGCCGCCGACGCGACGGTTCTGCTGCGGCAGGAAGTCCATCGCGAAGTGAATGCCCTTGAGGTCGCGGCCGGGGATCGGCAGGTCGCGCGGCTGCTCCGCGCCGCCGGTCAGCGCCACCGCGTCGTAGTCCTTGACGAGCTGCTCGACCGGCAGCGTGACGCCGATATGAGCGTTGTAATGGAAAGTGACGCCTTCGGCCTCCATCTGCGCGACGCGGCGGTCGACGTGGACCTTCTCCATCTTGAAGTCCGGGATGCCGTAGCGCATCAGGCCGCCGGCCTTGGCCCAGCGTTCATAGACATGGACGTCGTGGCCGGCGCGGGCGAGCTGCTGCGCGCAGGCAAGGCCCGCGGGGCCAGAGCCGACCACCGCGACCTTGCGGCCGGTCTTCTTCGCGGCCAGTTCGGGCTTCAGCCCCTGCGCGATGGCGCGGTCGGCGATCGCGCATTCGATCGACTTGATGGTGACCGGGTTGTCGTCGATGTTGAGCGTGCAGGAGGCTTCGCACGGCGCCGGGCAGATGCGGCCGGTGACTTCCGGGAAATTGTTGGTCGAATGCAGGTTGCGCGCGGCCTCGTCCCAGTTGCCGCGATAGACGAGGTCGTTCCAGTCCGGGATCTGGTTGTTGACCGGGCAGCCGGTCGGCGCGCCGACGGTCGTCACCGTGCCGTGGCAATAGGGCACGCCGCAATCCATGCAGCGCGCGGCCTGGTCGCGGACCTCCTGCTCCGGCGGAGCGATGACGAACTCGCGATAGTTCTTGATCCGCTCCTCGACCGGAGCGTAGTCGCGATCCTCGCGGTCGATTTCGAGAAAGCCGGTGATCTTGCCCATCGGTTACTCCGCCGCCTGCATGGCGGCGGCCTTTTCCTTGGCCAGTTCCGCGAGCGCGCGACGGAATTCAACCGGCATCACTTTACGGAACATCGGGCGGTAGGTCGCCCAGTTGGCGAGAATCTGCTCGGCGCGCTTGGAGCCCGTGTAGCGCGCGTGATTGGCGATCAGGCGGCGCAGCCGTTCGGTGTCGCCCGAGGTCAGGTCCTCGATGTCGACGCGGCCGTGCGATTCCAGATCCTGGCCGAATTCGCGCTCGGCGATTTCGGCTTCCTCCGGGATCGGCTCCAGCTCGACCATCGCCATGTTGCAGCGGCTTTCGAACGTGCCGTCCTCGTCGAGCACGTAGGCGATGCCGCCCGACATTCCGGCCGCGAAGTTGCGCCCGGTCTGGCCGAGCACGACGACGATGCCGCCGGTCATGTATTCGCAGGCGTGGTCGCCCGCGCCTTCGATGACGGCGGTGGCGCCGGAGTTGCGCACGGCGAAGCGTTCGCCAGCGACGCCGCGGAAATAGCACTCGCCCGCGATCGCGCCATACATCACGGTGTTGCCGACGATGATCGACTCCTCCGGCACGACGCCGCTGTCGGCCGGCGGGCGGATCACGATGCGGCCGCCCGACAGGCCCTTGGCGACATAATCGTTGCCGTCGCCCTCGAGCTCGAAGGTGACGCCGCGCGCGAGCCAGGCGCCGAAGCTCTGCCCGGCGGTGCCGGTGAAGCGGACATGGATCGTATTGTCGGGCAGGCCGGCGTGGCCGTAACGCTTGGCGACCTCGCCGGACAGCATCGCGCCGGCGGTGCGGTCGGTGTTCTTGATCGCCGCCTGCAGCCGCACCGGGGCGCCGCGGTCGAGCGCGGCCTGCGCCTCCGCGATCAGCTTGCGGTCGAGCACGGTGTCGATCTTGTGGTCCTGCGGCTCGCACTTGAAGATGGCGGTGCCGGGCTCGGCCACCGGCTTGGTGAACAGCTTGGAGAAATCGAGGCCGCGCGCCTTCCAGTGCTCGACCAGCTTGCGGCGGTCCAGCATCTGGATCTGGCCGATCATGTCGTCGAACCGGGCGTAGCCGAGCTGCGCCATCAGCTCGCGGACTTCCGCGGCGACGTAGAAGAAGTAATTGATGACGTGCTCGGGCTGGCCGCGGAAGCGCTTGCGCAGCACCGGGTCCTGCGTCGCGACGCCGACCGGGCAGGTGTTCAGGTGGCACTTGCGCATCATGATGCAGCCGGCCGCGATCAGGGGCGCGGTGGCGAAGCCGAATTCGTCGGCGCCGAGCAGCGCGCCGATCACCACGTCGCGGCCGGTGCGCAGGCCGCCATCGACCTGCACGGCGATGCGGCCGCGCAGGCGGTTCGCCACCAGCGTCTGGTGCGTCTCGGCGAGGCCGATCTCCCACGGGGAGCCGGCATGCTTGATCGAGGTGAGGGGGGAGGCGCCGGTGCCGCCCTCGTAGCCGGCGATGGTGACGTGGTCGGCGCGCGCCTTGGCGACGCCGGCGGCGACGGTGCCGACGCCGATTTCCGAGACGAGCTTCACCGACACGTCGCCGGTCGGGTTGACGTTCTTGAGGT
>JAHCKF010000383.1 GCA_026125925.1 Pseudolabrys sp. | reverse complement strand
GGACCTCGACCAGCTCGACGGCGTGTTGCGCAAGCTGGGGGCGGGGTAGCGCCTCGTCGGAGTTGTTTATTGAACGACGGCCGGGGATGTCCCGGCCGTTTGTTTCACGGCAAACGGTAAGGCCCGATGAGATTGGAGCCGTCTCGTGGCGATATACACCACTGTCATGGCCGGGCTTGACCCGGCCATCCACGTCTTCCTTCTTTGAAATTGCCTCAAGGCGTGGATGCCCGGCACAAGGCCGGGCATGACGTCGGAGAGGGTGGCGGCTGGAGCGACTACCGTTTGGGGCGGGCGTGGCCGTTCGTCTTGCCGTTCGCTTTCGCGTGCAAGACAGCGTTCATCGCCTTCCCGTTCACGGCTTTGCCGTTCGCCGGTTTCTTGAGAAACGCCGCGCACAGTGCCGGATCGAACTCGCGGTAGTCGTTGGTGATCTCGGCGCCCTTCGGGATATCGACGGCGGCGATGACATAACCGCCGCGCAGCACGGTGTTCGGCCGCTCGGCGTGGTTCATGTGATGGTCGTTATCGACCGTGAACAGGATCTCGCCGTCGACCTTGTAGGCGTAGTTCTTGAGGAAGTCGCGCGCTGCTTTCGGCAGCCGGGCGAATTGCTTTGGCGTGTAACAGCGATCGAAACCTTCGACGAAGCGCCAGATCTTGGCGCCCCGTGGAATGCGCTCGGCGGCAAAGACGCCGAGGCCGTGGATCGGGCTTTTGTCCAGGTAAGTCTTGACCAGAAGCATGGGTGCTTTCACCGCGACGGTCTTGCTGCGACGGACTTCCTGTCCGTGCACCGGCCGTGTCGTCGCCTGACGAGGCCAGGGTCCGGCGCCGAATCGATAACAAATCCGTCATGAAGGCGGGAGGTCCGGCGAGGCCGCAGCGGCCTACTGTCCCCAACTGCGCAGGGCTGCCGGCGCCGCGCCGCCCTCGCGCACCGATGCGTGTGTCCCGGGTAGAACGATACGGCAGACGACGCCGTCCGGATTGAACTCCAGCCGGGCCGAGCCGCCAAAGCTGTCGAGGCTGCGCTCGATCAGCTTGCTGCCGAAACTGCGGCGCGACGGCGTGGCAACGGCCGGTCCACCGCGTTCACGCCAGACGATCTCAATCGTATCACCTGCCTGCCGCACCGCGGCGCTGACATGGCCGCCCGCTCTCGACAGGGCGCCGTACTTGGCGGCGTTGGTGGCCAGTTCGTGGATGATCAACGCGACCACGGTGGGCAGCTTGCCGAACAGATCGACCTCGGGGCCGTCAACGCCAATGCGGCCGTCGCCGAACGGCGCCATCTCGGTCGTGAGGATCTGTTGAAGGCTGACGCCGCCGTTCTCGCCGCGATTGAGCAGATCGTCCGCGGTCGACAGCGCCTGGAGACGGCCCGACACGCTGTCCCAGATGTCGGGTTGCTCGCGCAATTCGTGACGAAGGATGGCATAGATCGTGGCGAGCTTGTTCTTCACCCGGTGGCTGAGCTCATCGACGACGATGCGCCGGTATTTTTCCTCTTCATCGATGCGGGCGACCACGAGGCGATACTGGTTCGCCGCCCAGACGATCAGTCCGCCGGCGAACAGATAAAGCAGGACGCTGACGACATGGTTCTTGTCCGCCAGCACCCAGGTGAAGCGCGGCTCGATGAAAAGCCACCACGACAGCACCGCGCCAAGCAAGGTCGTGACGATGCCGGCGGCGGCGCCGCCGACCAAAGTCGCGATCAGCAGCGCGGGAAAGAAAGTCACGAAAGGCACCGCGCCCGGCGATACCATGTCGATGAGCAGCCGCAACAGCGTTGCGGCGAGCACGCAGGCGAGCGCCACACCGTAGGCTTCGACGGTGCCGGGCCGCGGCCCGCGGCGCACCATCGAATCGATCAAACCCGCAAAGGCGCGCATACCGGATAACCTCGGACCGGTGTTAGCGTATCCGGTCCCCTGGCCGCTGCCTAGGGGAGCCGGGGTCAGCCGTCGCGGCGGCGGGCATTGACGGCGAGCGACAACAACGCCCGCTGCGCGATCGCGTCTGCGAGCGGGGCGTTGCGCCGCGCCTCGAGCGAAGCTTCGGCGAGCTGGCCCATGGCACGGACCAGGCCGGCGGCGGACCAGACGCGCAGCGCGTCGCCCACCTTGCGTTCGCGTGAGAAATGCACGGGCGGCGCGCCGCGCTTCATGGCGAAGTCGACGGAGTCACCGCCGTCCACGGCGAGGCGCATCTTGTGCAGATTGGCGACGTGGCGGATCGCGGCCGAGATGATCGCCGCCGGCGACGAACCGCCGGCGCGCGCCTTGCCGAATTCGCCTTCGACATCGACGGTCTTGCCGGCAAAGGCGGCGTCGAGGACGCCGTCGAGCGCCAGTGCGGAAGCGTCGGCGACCACCGCCATGACGTCGTCGATCTCGACGCGCTCCTTGCCGCGCGCATAGAGCGCGAGCTTGCGGATCTCATTGCGCGAGGCGGCGCGATCGCCGCCGAGCAGGCCGAGCAGCGCCGTGCGGGCATCGAGGCCGATGGCCAGGCCGGCCTCGGTCATTTCCTCGTCGATGAGGCGGCCGATCGCGGCGGCGTTGTCGACGTAACAGGGTAGTGCCGCGGCCACCTTGGCCTTCTCGACGAGTGCCCGCAGCGGCGAGGATTTCTTGAGATCGCCGGCTTCGATGATGATGCGGCACTCGTCCGACGGCGCGGCGATCACCTGCTCGACGGCGCCGGCGATGTTGCGCGAGCCGGGCCGCACCAGCACGGCGCGGCGGCCGCCGAACAGCGGCACGGTGTGCGCTTCCTCGACCAGGCGCGACGGATTGGCGGAGATGTCCTCGCCTTCGAGGCGCACGAAGGAAAACGGATCGCTGACGTCATCGACGGAGGCTTTGACCAGCGCTTCGACGCGCTCGCGCACCAGGCCGGCATCGGGACCATAGACCAGCACGACCGGCGTGCGCGGGTCCGGCTTGGCGACGAAGCGATCGACATCGGCGGCTTTGATGGCGGTCATGGGTTTTTTGTCCCGGGCGCAGCGCAGCATGAAATGATGCGCTGCTGAACCGGGACCGCTTCAAATTGTGACGGTCCCGGATCTGCGATGCATCGTTTCACGCTGCATCGCGTCCGGGACAAGGGATGTTACGTCCCTGCAGCGAAATACGACGCCAGCCGGTCGCGGATATTGTCGGCGATCACCTTGGAGGCGCGATTC
>JAHCKF010000382.1 GCA_026125925.1 Pseudolabrys sp. | reverse complement strand
TTGATGTAGTGCGCGCCGGTGGCGTGGAAGCACGGATTGCAGGACGCCGAGACGTGCACCATCGCCGGCACGTCGAGCTCGACCATCTTCTCGTAGATCGGATACCAGTGCCGGTCGGTGAGCGGCGGCTCTTTCCACCAGCCGCCCGACGGATCGGGATTGAGATTGAGGCCGATGAAGCCGAGTTCCTTCACGCAGCGCTCGAGCTCGGGAATGCAGTTCTGCGGCGCCACGCCCGGCACCTGCGGCAACTGGCAGACACCGACGAAGTTCTGCGGATAGAGTTTGCACACCCGGTAGATCAGGTCGTTGCAGACTTCCGACCACTGCGCGCTCACAGCTTCGTCGCCGATATGATGCGCCATGGCCGAGGCGCGCGGCGAGAAAATCGTCAGGTCGGTGCCGCGCTCGCGCTGCAGCTTGAGCTGCGCGCCCTCGAGGCTTTCGCGGATCTCGTCGTCGGTGATGCCGAGATTGGTCGAGGTCGGCCGCAGCGACTTGTCCTTGAGGCCGGCGATCTGCTGGTCGCGGAAGGTCTGGAGCTGCTTGGGCGCGGTGGTGTAGTGCCCGTGGCAATCGATGATCATGGATCGTTTCCTCGTGAGACTGGCCGCGTCCGCGCCCGGATAGCGGCGCCGGTCATACATCGTCGACCACAAGGGGTCCACAGGTCGGGGTGGATGGCAGGGATACCGCAGGCGGGCGGTAGGCCCGGCGGGCGACGGCCCGCGGCTGCGGGTGGCGGCGGCGAGACCGAAGTTGTAACGAGGTATTCGCAACACACACCGCTCATTCCCGCGAAAGCGGGAATCCAGAAGCTGAGAACTGTGGCTTAGACGGGGTCCCCGCTTCCGCGGGGACGAGCGGGACGGAAAGGCATGAGAACAGAATGGACATCGATATCCCCGAGATCGTCGCCGAAGTGCGCCGCGCGTTCGACGAATACGAGAACGCGCTGGTCAACAACGACGTCGCCAAGCTCGATGAGCTATTCCGCGACGACCCGCGCACGATCCGCTATGGCGGCGGCGAAATCCTCTACGGCTATGACGCGATCAAGTCTTTCCGCGCCGCGCGCTCGCCGGTTGGGCTTGGCCGCACGCTGTCGCAGACGGTGATCACCACCTATGGCCGCGACTTCGCCACCGCCTCGACGCTCTACGAGCGGCCATCGGCGCCCGGCAAGATCGGACGGCAGATGCAGACCTGGGTGAGATTCCCCGAAGGCTGGCGCGTCGTCGCCGCCCACGTCAGCCTGATCGACGCACCGAAAAGCTGACTCTTGTCCCGGGCGCAATGCGGCACGAAGTGACGCGTTGCTGAACCGGGACCTTCACAAACACCGGCATTGTTGCGATCCCGGGTCTGCAGCGCAGCGCAAAGGCGCGCTGCGCAGCGCCCGGGACGCGTGAGCTGGTTCAGATCGCCGCCGTTGCCTGGACCTCGACCAGCAGCTCTTCCCTCACCAGCCGGTCGATCATCAGCAGCGTGTTCGGCGGGTAGGCGCCGTTGGCGAACATCCTGGGGAATTCGCGCAGCCGGTACTTCATGAATTTCGGGATGTCCTGGGAGTGAACCAGATAGGTGGTGAACTGCACGATATTGCCCCAGCCGGCGCCGGCGGATTTCAGCGCCGTCTCGATGTTGGCGAAGGTCTGCACGCACTGGGCGTCGAAATCGTCGACGCCGACAACGTTGCCGTTGCTGTCGACGCCGACCTGGCCGGCGATGAACAGATATTCTGACGCCTTCACCCGCGTCATGTGCGAGTATTGCCCGAGCGGCTTGCC
Source organism: Pseudolabrys sp. (assembly GCA_026125925.1). Next base: position 1,410 of record JAHCKF010000382.1, on the reverse strand, counting down.
GAGCCCCTCCGGATTGATGATTTTGATATCGGCCACGGGTCGCCTCCCTGTGCGCTGAGTCAGCGTTGAACCGCTCCTATAGCATAGGTTGCAGCGTTGCCGCCGCCGCCCCCGGGTGGCGGCTTGGCGCGGCGAGGCCTACATTGAGCGCCAGACCGTCCGGGAACCGCGAACCATGCCGATCGATCTCGCCCAGGTAAACTGGCTTTACGTCATCATCCTCGCCTTCTTCGTGTTCATCGCTAGCCTGATCGGCAACCTGTTGTCGTGGCAGAGCCGCTCCACGGCCGCCGGCCTGACCGCCATCCTGTTCGCCGTATTCTTCATCGCCTGGAGCTACTATCCGCACGGTCTGCCGTTGCCGACGCGGCTGGGCGCCCCGGTGACGCCCGTCGCCGCGCCGGCGGCGCCGAAGCCGGCAGCCCCGGCCGCGCCGACCCGTCCTGCCAATCCGGTCACCGACATCACGCCGCCGCGTAATCCGGTTACCGACATCACGCCGCCGCGCAACCCGGTGACCGACGTGACGCCCCAGCGCTAGCGGCTTTTTCCGGCATCGCGCACGCCGGTTCGCCACACCGGTTCACCCTGCCGGAACGGCTATTCGCGCTTGCGAGATGACCTTTCGCTTCCGCAAAAGTCGGGCTAGAAACGGGCCAGCCAAGAACACGGAACCCGGGTGAAACGGCAGGGACAGAATGAAGAAAGTATATCCTGATGCGAAGTCGGCACTCGCCGGCATTTGCAAAGACGGCATGATGGTGATGGCCGGCGGCTTCGGCCTCTGCGGCATGCCGTCGGAATTGATTGCGGCGCTGCGCGATACCGGCGTGAAGAACCTCACTTGCGTGTCGAACAATGCCGGCATCGACGGCGCCGGCCTCGGCCTGCTGCTCGAGACCCGGCAGATCAAGAAGATGATCGCGTCCTATGTCGGTGAGAACAAGCTGTTCGCGCAGCAGTACCTCGCCGGCGAACTGGAGATCGAATTCAACCCGCAAGGCACGCTCGCCGAGCGCATGCGCGCCGGCGGCGCCGGCATCGCCGGCTTCTACACCAAGACCGGCGTCGGCACCGAGATCGCCAAGGGTAAGGAAGAGAAGGTATTCAACGGCGAGCGTTACATCCTCGAGACCGGCCTCGTCGCCGACCTGTCGCTGGTGCACGCCTGGAAGGGCGACACCGAGGGTAACCTCGTTTACCGCAAGACCGCTCGCAACTTTAACCCGATGATGGCGACCGCCGGCCGCATCACCGTCGCCTCGGTCGAACACCTCGTCGAACCGGGCGAGCTCGATGGCGACGAGATCCATACGCCGGGCGTGTTCGTGCAACGTATCATCAAGACCAATGCCGAAAAGCGCATCGAGGTGCGCACGACGCGCAAGCGTCCCGCCGCCGGCGCGTTCG
>JAHCKF010000381.1 GCA_026125925.1 Pseudolabrys sp. | reverse complement strand
ACATAGATGCCGGACACCTTGAGCATGTCGTCGGCGCGGCCGCAGCAAATGAAATAGCCGTCCTCGTCCTCGATGTATTTATCGCCGGATTTGGTCCAGTCGCCCTGGAAGGTGGAGCGCGACTTCTCGCGGTTGGCCCAGTACATCACCGCCGCGGTCGGCCCGCGCGAATACATCTCGCCGATCTCGCCCCTCTTCACCGGCAGGCCGTCTTCGCCGACCAGCTTGATCTCGTAGCCCGGCACCGGCTTGCCGGTCGTGCCGTACTTCACCGCGCCGGGGCGGTTGGTGAGGAAGATGTGCAACATCTCGGTGGTGCCGAGACCGTCATAGATCGGCACGCCGTAGCGCTCGTCCCATTTGCGCGCGATCTCTTCCGGCAGCGCTTCACCAGCCGAGATGCAGCGGCGCAACTTCACCTCGGATTTCTGTGGCGCGTTCGGATTGTTGAGGAAGGCGGCGTAAAAGGTCGGCACCGCGAAGAACATGGTGATCGGGTGCTTGCGCAGCAGCGCCGCGACGCCGTCCGGCGTCGGCCGTTCCGGATTGAGCACCACGGTCGCGCCGACGCTGAGCGGAAACGTCATGGCGTTGCCGAGGCCGTAGGCGAAGAACAGTTTCGCCACCGAGTGTACGACGTCGCTCTCCTTAAGGCCTGCCACCGGCGTGCCGTAGAGATCGGCGGTGAGCTTGAGCGAGCCGTGGACATGCACGGCGCCCTTCGGCTTGCCGGTCGAGCCCGAGGTGTAGAGCCAGAACGCCATGTCGTCGGCGACCGTCGGCGCGGTGGTGTCCTCGGCATCTTCGGCGCCGATCAGATCCTCAAACAGCCGGTAGCCGTGCGGGTTAGTGCCCGACACAATGACGTGCTCGAGATCGGGACATCGCGCGATGATTTTCTCGAAACGCGGAAACAGCGCTTCCGACACCACCAGCGCCCTGGCGCGGCTGTTGGTGAGCATGAACAGATAATCGTCCTCGGTCAGCAGCGTGTTGACCGGCACGGCGATGATGCCGGCCTTGAGGCAGCCGAGAAACGCGGTCGGCCAGTCGATGGTATCGGTGAGCGCCATCAGCACGCGCTCTTCGCGGCGAATGCCGAGGCCACGCAGCGCCGCGCCGAAGCGGTTCACGCGATCGGCCAGCTCGCCATAGGTGCAGACGCCGCGCGGATCGATGAAGGCGGGTTTGTCGGCGCGGCCGGCGTCGAGATTGAGCCGCAGCACATCGGCGGCGAAATTATAAGTCTGTGGGCTGAAGCCCACCGCCGGATCCGCGCCCGTTTCCGCCGCGATTTTTTCCGCGACCTGCATCTTGTTTTCCTCCCGAAGTATTCGGGTATTATGCAGAAACCGGCGCAACCTGCCTAGCGCAGCATAATTCCATAACAGGCGCCTTGAGGGAGTGAGACCGACATGATTTCGAGCCGCGATCGTATCCTGACCACGCATGTCGGCTCGCTGCCGCGCAACGATAAATTGTCCGACCTGCTGGTGCGCCAGGAACAGGGCCAGCCCTACGATGCCGCCGAAATGGCGGCCGAATTGGACAAGGCCGTCGCCCATGTCGTCGGCAAGCAGGCCGAGGCCGGCATCGATATCGGCAATGACGGCGAGCAGCAGCGCGTCGGTTTCCAGACCTACGTACCGCAGCGTATGTCAGGATTTGCCGGCGTGTCGAACCGGCGCCGCGGCAAGGAGTTCGAGGATTTCCCGGAGCTGGTGGCGAGCCTGATGCGGCGCTTCCCTCACACCTCGAAGCAGCAGAACGCGCCGGAGTGCCAGGGCGAGCTGAAATATCTCGACGTCAAGCCGATCAATGACGAGCTGGCGCGCTTCAAGCGTATCGCATCCGGCAAGTTCGCCGAGACCTTCATGACGGCGCCGTCGCCGGGCATCATCTCGTCCACGATGCTGAACGCGCATTACGATACGCACGATGCGTATCTCGCCGCGCTGGCGCGCGAGATGCGCCACGAATATCTGGCGATCCACAAGGCCGGGCTGCTGCTGCAGATCGATGCGCCCGATCTCGCGATGGACCGCACCATGCTGTATCGCGATCTCGATGACGCGGCTTTCGTGAAGCGCGTCGAGGCGCATGTCGCCGCGATCAATGCCGGCATCGACGGCATTCCGGCCGACCGTGTGCGGCTGCATGTCTGCTACGGCAACTGGGAAGGCCCGCATATCTACGACGTGCCGCTCGAGAAGATACTGCCGGCGCTCTATCAGGCCAAGGTCGGCGCGCTGACCATCGAATTCGCCAATCCGCGCCACGGCCACGAATACGCGGCATTCCGCAAGCATCCGCTGCCTAAGCACATGCTGCTGCTGCCCGGCGTGATCGAGACGACGTCGAATTTCGTCGAGCATCCGGAAGTCGTGGCGCGCCGCATCGAGGATGCCGTCGCCGCCGTCGGCGACCGCGAGCGCGTTATCGCTTCGACCGATTGCGGCTTCGGCACTTTCACGAACCGTGAATGGGTGATCGAGCCGGCGGTGTGGTTGAAGTTAAAAGCGTTGCGCGACGGCGCCGACATTGCCTCGAACAGATTGTGGGGCAAGAAAGTGGCGTGAGGCCGGCTCTCTTCCTTTCTTCCCCTCTCCCCTTGTGGGAGAGGGGAAAGTGCGTATGCCGCGCCTTTGCGCAAACAATTCAATTGTCAAACAGCGGACGTGACTGATCGCCCCTTTTGTTAAAGGCCCGGGGCAGCCTGCCTTCCCCTACCTCCCTCGGCGCGCATGCCGTGGGATGGAGCGCCGCGCGGCGCCGCCCAAGATGTGCACCTTGCGGTGCACAGCCCCTTCCGGCGAAAGGGGAAGGCCTGCGCCCCACGGCGGGCGATGACGCCGAGGAATATTGCTGCGGGGGCGTCGGGAGCGACGGGACAGAGAGAGTTTCTGCCCAACCCTGTCGCCGCGCCGGGAGGCCGCTATAATGCCGGCCGAGCAACCGGCCCGCCCCGCATCTGGCGGCCGCAACAACAATCGACCGAACGAGGAAGCCCGATGGACCAGACCGTCCGCAAGATCAGCGCCGAAGACGTGAACCCCCGTCACAACTGGGGCCGCGCCCTGCCCTCGCTCGGCATCAACGGCGTCGATTTCGAGGAGCGCGTCGATTACCGCCGGCTGCACCGCTACCGGCTCGGCCGCGCCAAGCAGGCGCTCGACAAGTCCGAACTCGGCGCGCTGCTGG
>JAHCKF010000380.1 GCA_026125925.1 Pseudolabrys sp. | reverse complement strand
AGCAGGCCGGCGGCATCGAGCAGGTCAACAAGGCGCTCGCCCAGATGGACGAGGTGACGCAGCAGAATTCGGCGCTGGTCGAGGAGAACGCCGCCACCGCAAAGACGCTGGAAAGCCAGGCGCAGACGATGAATGAGCGCGTCTCGGTGTTCCGTCTCGACGAGCACGAGGCGCCCTCGCTCGTCCCGGCCGCGAAGGCCGACACGGTCAAATCGTCGGCCAAGCCGGCCACCAAGGCTGCGGCGAAACCGGTGGCGAAGGCGGCCGCCGTGCGGGCGCCGGTCGCCGCGCGCACGCCAAGCCCCGCGCGGCGCATGCAGGCGGGCCTTGCCGCTGCCTTGAAGACCGAGGCGGAGTGGGAAGAGTTCTAGCGCTAGCGCGGCTACCGCATGTCGAACCAGAGACGCAGCGGCGGAGCGATGCTCCGCCGCATTGCGTTGCTGATTCGAATGTCAGACGAGTCGCGAAGCAGGCTATTCGGACATTGCTGTCATGCGCTGACCAATTGTCATCTTTCGGACCCGCAGCAATAGCGTCCGTCTATCGTGACGCCATTCTCCGTCCTTATCGGAACGTCATTGTGTTTTGCTATTGCAATAAATTCGGAATTCATTGGAACAACGATAATGCGATGAAAGTGGTGCTTCGAATTTTCTCGTAAGCGACATTGGTCACGCTTTCAACGATATCGACTCATACGACACGTCTATCGATTGTGCTCGATTATAAGTGCAAACGATGCACATGCGTTTGCAATTGCAGACGATAAGCAAAACCGACAGTCGGAGTCGCGCGTGGCGCGTCAAGCCGAACTCGTCAATCTGATTTCTTGATCGAGCTTATTAAATGATCGGAAACGCGACGCAGCTAACGTCGCGTGAGTTGCCGATCAGTCAGTCGCGTGCGTTTGCGTTTCCCGTCTTCATATCCGGTGCAATGCCGGACCGGCGCGAGCCGGGTTTCTCGAAGGCTGCACGTCAGACTCCCTCATGATCGCGACATCTCAGGAACAATTCGCGCCGCAGCGCGAACGCAACGGCGATGAAGACGTCACCGGCGGCATTCAGTTCGTCTCGTTCGCCATCGGCGATGATCAGTACGGCGTCGACATCATGTCGGTGCGCGAGATCAGGGGCTGGGCCGAGATCACCCATCTGCCCAAGCAGCCCGAATATGTCCGTGGCGTTCTCAACCTTCGCGGCGCCATCGTGCCGATCATCGATCTGCGCTGCCGGTTCGGGCAGGGCCTGACCGAGACCTCGGCCCTGCATATCGTCATCATCGTGCAGATCGGCGGGCGGCAGGTCGGATTGATCGGTGACCGCGTGCTCGACATCGTCTCCGTCGAGGCGAGCCAGATCCAGCCGGTGCCGCGCACCGCGCAAGGCACAAGCTCCGACTTCCTCGCCGGTCTCGTCACCATCGACGCCACCATGATCGCGCTGATCGACCTCAACAACCTCGTGCCGTCGGTGGTTGCCCATGCGGCGTGATCCGGCAGCCGCACATCAGCGCGCGCCGGCACAACAATTCCGCGTCACCGCAATGGCGGCGCGCCGTGCGTCCGCGATGGCGCGACATCGTAACCGTTATCGAGACCGTGAAAGTTCATGAGTGCGAGCGGCAGAAAAGCCGCCGTTGCGACAAAGGACTGAAGGGATGCGTCAGGTAAACCGAATCCTCTGAACCTGCGGGTTCGAACCAACGAGAAAGATCATGGCATTCCTCTCGCGCTTCCGCATTCTGACCAAGCTGATCGCCGTGGTGGTGGTCCTGTCCGCCATTTCCGGCGTCATCACCTGGCTTGGCGTTTCCTCGCTCAAGTCGCTGAGCGACGCGACCGATCATATGGAACGGGTCGCCGCGCAATCGACGATGGCGCAGCGACTGTCGGTCAATCTGCTGGCGATCAATCGCGCCGAATTCCAGATTTCGACCGATCCGCGCGCGGAGTCGCGCGCCGCGGCGCAGAAGGTCGTCGACGAGGAAAGCAAGACCTTCATCGAACAGCTCGAATGGTTCAAGAAGAAGGCGCACCGCCAGTCCGTCAAGGATGACCTGACCAAGCTCGAGAACGACTGGACGACCTATCAGAAGGAGCTGGGCGGCACCTTCCGCGCGGCGGAGGCCGTCACCGACTTCAAGATGACAGAACAGATGGATCGTCTGCGTCGCGAGGCGCACCAGAGCGCCGAGATCGCCAACAAGGTCCGCACCAACCTCCACCACCTGGCGGCGCAGCTCGACAAGGAAGTGTCGGCGGTCTCCGACGCGGCGACCAGCGAATATCAGTTCGTCTCACGGCTGATGATGATCGCCGCCGCGATCGGCATCGCCTTCGGCCTCATCATGGGCTTCACCATCGGCCAGTTCGGCATCGCCAAGCCGATGCGGGCGCTGGTCGCGCTGCTGCAGCGCATGGCCAAGGGCGAGGACGTCGAGATTACCGGCACCGAACGCGCCGACGAAATCGGCGAGACCGGCCGCGCGGTCAACGAGATCAAGGTCATGCTGGCCGAGAAGGCCCGCGCCGAGGCGGAAGCCAAGGCCGAACAGGACCGCAAGGCGATGGCCGACAAGGCCGAGCGCGACCGGATCGCAGCCGAGGAAAAGACCGCCGCCGACAAGCGCGCGGCCGAGGAGCGCGCCGCGGCCGAGGCCAAGGTCATGGCCGAGCTCGACGCCGCGGTCGGCGGCATCGTCAATTCGGCGATGTCCGGCGACTTCAGCCAGCGCGTCTCGCTCGAGGGCAAGCAGGGCGTCATCCGCAATCTCGCCGAGTCGATGAACAAGCTGTGCGAGACCATGGGCCTTGCGATGGACGACCTCGTCGCCATGCTCGGCGCCCTGTCGGACGGCGACCTGACCAAGCGGATCACTGCCGAATATCAGGGCACCTTCGCGGCGCTGAAGGACAGTGCCAACACCACGGCGGAGAAGCTCGCGACTACGGTGTCGGAGATCAAGAAAGCGGCACGCGAAGTCACCAACGCCGCCGCCGAGATCACCACCTCGACCACCGACCTGTCGCAACGCACCGAGGAGCAGGCGGCGTCGCTGGAAGAAACCTCCGCCTCGATGGAGGAGATTTCCGCCACGGTGAAGAAGAACGCCGAGAACGCGCAGACCGCCAACCAGACGGCCGGCGGCACGCGCGAGATCGCCGATCGCGGCGGCAAGGTGGTGGCGCAGGCGGTCGACGCCATGGCG
>JAHCKF010000038.1 GCA_026125925.1 Pseudolabrys sp. | reverse complement strand
TTCGTCTCGCTGACGCTGACGCCGATGCTGTGCGCCCGCGTGCTCAAGGCGCACCGGCCGGGCGAGGAGGAGAAGCTCAATTTCGTGCTGCGGGCCTTCGAGAGCGCCTTCAACGGGGTGCTCCGCGCCTATGAATGGTCGCTGGACCGCGTGCTGGCCTACAAGCAGATCATGCTCGGCGTGACGTTCCTGACGATCATCGCCACGGTCTGGCTCTACATGATCGTGCCCAAAGGTTTCTTCCCGATCGAGGACACCGGCTATCTCAGCGGCATCACCGAGGCGCGCAGCGACATCTCCTATGCCGCCATGGTCGAGCACCAGCGCCAGGTCGCCGACATCGTCCGCAAGGATCCGGCGGTCGACTACGTCAACTCGACGGTCGGCAGCGGCGGGCCGAACTCGCTCGTCAACAGCGGCCGCATGCTGGTGGCGCTCAAGCCGCGCGCCGAGCGCGACAGCGCCCAGACCGTCATCGCCCGGCTGCGCCGCAACGCCGGCCAGGTGGTCGGCATGCAGCTCTTCCTGCAGCCGATCCAGAACATCAATCTCGGCGGCCGGCCGTCCAAGAGCCAGTATCAGTACACGATGCAGTCGAACGACACCGACACGCTGTACAGACTGGCGCCGGAGATGCGCGACAAGATGGCCCAGATCCCGGGCCTGCTCGACGTCACCACCGACCTCTACATCAAGAACCCGCAGGTCACCGTCGAGGTCGACCGCGAGAAGGCCGGCGTCTACGGCTTCACCATCGATCAGATCCGCCAGGAACTGTACAACGCCTTCGGGACGCGTCAGGTCGCCACCATCTATACGCCGGCCAACGATTACCAGGTGATCCTCGAAAGCCTGCCGGAGTATCAGACCGGCGCCAACGATCTCGACCGCATCTTCCTGAAGACGGCGAGCGGCACGTCGGTGCCGCTGTCGGCGGTCACGCATTTCGTGCGCACCGTCGGCCCGCTCCAGGTCAACCACCAGGGCCAGCAGCCGGCGGTGACGATCTCGTTCAACCTGGCGCCGGGCACCTCGCTCGGCCAAGCCGTCGATGCGGTGCAGAAGCTGGAGCGCGATCAGCGCCTGCCGGCCTCGATCAACACCGGCTTCCAGGGCACCGCGCAGGTGTTCCAGGATTCGCTGCGCGGGCAGGGCGTGCTCATCCTCGCCGCGATCTTCGCCGCCTATGTCGTGCTCGGCATTCTCTACGAGAGCTTCATCCATCCGATCACGATCATCTCCGGCCTGCCGTCGGCCGGCATCGGCGCCATCCTGACGCTGATCCTGTTCAAGATGGACCTGTCGGTGATCGCCATGATCGGCATCGTCATGCTGGTCGGCATCGTCAAGAAGAACGCGATCATGATGATCGACTTTGCCATCGAGCGCCGGCGCGTCGGCCTGTCGGCGGAGGCCGCGATCCGCGAAGCGGCGAGCTTGCGTTTCCGTCCGATCATGATGACGACCTTCGCCGCGATCTTCGGCACTCTGCCGATCGCGCTCGGCGCCGGCGCCGGCGCCGAATTGCGCCAGCCGCTCGGCGTCGCCGTGGTCGGCGGCCTGTGCGTGTCGCAGTTGCTGACGCTGTACATCACGCCGGTGATCTATCTCTATCTCGACCGCGTCGATCGCCTGCTCAAGCGCCGTCTCGAGCCGCAGCTCGAAGAGGTCCAGGAGGCGCCGGCCCAGGTGGCGGCGGAATAGGGCACCGGGCGGCGTAACGCGCCGCTCGCGTTCGCCGCCGCCGATTTGATGCTATGCTCCCGGACCTGTAGGTTCGCGCTTTCCGGGAGGTATCATGGAATCCCTCGTTTTCCTCATTGCGCTCGTGGTGCTCACGCTCGCGGTCATCGCCGCGGGCGTCAAAACCGTGCCGCAGGGCTACCAATGGACGGTCGAGCGCTTCGGCCGCTACCGCACGACCTTGATGCCGGGCCTCAACCTGATCGTGCCGTTCATCGATTCCATCGGCCACAAGATCAACGTCCAGGAAGCGGTGCTGGAAATCCCGAGCCAGGACGTCATCACCAAGGACAACGCTTCGGTGACGGTGGACGGCATCGTGTTCTTCCAGGTGCTGCAGGCGGCGCGCGCGGCCTATGAGGTGCAGGACCTGCGCACGGCCGTCATCAACATGGCGATGACCAACATCCGCACCGCGATCGGCGCGCTCGATCTCGACGAGACCTTGTCCAAGCGCGACGAGATCAACGACCGGCTTCTGCATGTGCTCGACAACGCGACCCAGCCCTGGGGCACCAAGATCACCCGCGTCGAGCTCAAGGACATCAGCCCGCCGGACAGCGTGGTCAAATCGATGGCGCTGCAGCTCACCGCCGAGCGCGAGCGCCGCGCCGCCATCCTCGCCGCCGAAGGCGTCAAGCAGGCGGCGATCCTCAAGGCCGAGGGCGAGAAGCAGTCGCAGATCCTGGCCGCCGAAGGCCGGCTCGCCGCCGCCAACCGCGACGCCGAGGCGCGCGAGCGTCTGGCGAATGCCGAAGCGGAGGCGACGCGGTCGGTGTCGATGGCGGTCGAGGACGGCAACGTGCAGGCGCTCAATTATTTCGTCGCGCAGAAATACGTCGACGCGCTCAACCAGATCGGCCATTCGCCGAATGTGCGGCTGATGCTGATGCCGATGGAAATGTCGAGCGTGGTCGGCGCCATCTCCGGCATCGCCGAACTCACCAGGAACGCCAAGGTCGGCGATGCCAAGGCCGGTGACGCGACATGATGTGGCCCGCGACGCTGTCGCCCTGGGTCTGGGCCGTGGCGGCGGTGATCATCGCCTTCATGGAGCTGCCGGTGCCCGGCAGCTACCTGATCTGGATCGCCTGCGCCGCCGCGCTGACGGCGCTTGCCGGCTTCCTCGTCGAGCTGTCGTTGTCGGCGCAACTGGCGGCCTTCGTCGTCTTCAACATAGCCACCTGCGTCGCCGGCTACTTCGTGTACCGCCATTTCGACCGCCGCGGCCGCGGCGACGATTCCGTCAACCGCCGCGACCTCGACCTTGTCGGCGCGCATGGCGCCGCCAGCGAAACCTTCGTCAATGGCCAGGGGCGGGTGCGGCTCGGCGATACGATCTGGCTCGCCGAATGCGCCGACGACATTACCGCCGGCATGCCGGTCGTGGTCACGGCGGTTAGGGGCACGACCCTGATCGTCAGCCGAAAGGCTCATACGGCCTGAGGGCATGGGCCGCATTATGGGCTTTACCCGTGGCACGGTCCTTGCTGACATGACGTCCCGCCCTTTGACTGGAGGTTTGTCATGCGCCGCGGTCGCGCTCTCTTGTTCACCCTGCTACTGCTTGCGTCACCGGCTGCTCTGTCCGGCGCCTATGCGGCCGACTGGCCGGCGCATCCGGTACGCGTCGTCATTCCGTTCGGCGCCGGCAGCGCCACGGACATCATCCCGCGCATCGTGTTCGACCAGGTCGGCCGCGATCTCGGCCAGCAGTTCATCATCGAGAACCGCGGCGGCGCCGGCGGCACCATCGGCGAGGCGGCCGTCGCCAAGGCGGAGCCGGACGGCTACACCTTCCTCGCCGCGTCATCGGCGCATGCCATCGCGCCGGCGCTGTATTCCAAGCTGACCTATTCGCCGAAGGACGATTTCACCGGCGTCGGCATCATCGGCAACGTGCCGAGCGTGATGATCATCTCGCCGTCGAAGGGCATCAAGACGATCCAGGACTTCGTCACCCAGGCCAAGGCCCACCCCAACAAGTTCACCTTCGCCACGCTGGGCGTCGGCTCGGCGGTGCATCTGGCCGCGGAACGCTTCCGCATGAGCGCCGGTTACGAAGCGCTGAACGTGCCGTTCAAGGGCGGCGCCGAGGCGTTGACCGAGGTGATCGCCGGGCGCGTCGATTACTACTTCTGCCCGATCGCGACCGCGCTGCCTTACATCAAGGAAGGTAAGCTCCTGGGCCTCACCGTGTCCAACCCGACGCGCTCGCCGCTGTTGCCGGACGTGCCGACGACGGAGGAGGCGGGTTACCACGACAGCGCCAGCGCCTTCTGGATCGGTGTGTTCGCGCTGAAAAAGACCGACAAGGCGATCGTCGACAAGCTCAACGCCGCGCTGACCAAGGCGGTCGACAATCCGGAGGTCAAGGCCAAGCTCGCCAAGATCGGCGCCGATACCGCGCCGATGTCGGCCGATGCCTTCGAGAAACTGGTGCAGAAGGATTTCGTCACCTATGCCGACTTCGCCAAGAAGACCGGCATGAAGCTGAACTGACAAGGGCAGGCGGGGCGCTAGGCCACACACATTGTCATGCCCCGCGAAAGCGGGGCATCTCGTAATTTCGTCTAAGCCAATGGATACTGGATCGCCCGCTTTCGCGGGCGATGACAAGTCTGCCTGGTCGACGACAATTTGGGCTGAGCGGTGATCGCAGCGAAGGCGCGACGACTTACAGCGAGAAGCTCGTCCCGCAGCCGCAGGACGCGGTCGCGTTCGGGTTCTTGACCTTGAACGAGGCGCCGATCAGGTCATCGACAAAATCGATCTCGGAACCGGCCATATACTCGACAGACATCGGGTCGATCAGCACGGTGGCGCCGTCGCGGCTGATGACGATGTCGTCGCTCGCCTTCTCGCGGTCCATGTCGAACTTGTACTGGAAGCCGGAACAGCCGCCGCCTTCGACGCTGACGCGCAGCATCGTGCCGGCCGGCTCGTTCTTCAGGATCTCGCCGATGCGCCTGGCAGCCCGCTCGCTGACGGTAACGCTGGCGTCCATTGTGGTGGCGTCCATGTTAGTCCTCGGGGCGTTGCGTTACGCCTGCCCGAATAGTTAAGTGCGGCGGGTCGCAACGTCAATGCGGCCCGATTCGCCGGAAAAACCGCTCATGGCCATCGACAGCGGCCGTCCCCGCGCCATTTATGCCGCCCATCCGGCGCACAGCCGCGGGCGCCTGGTGGCCGAGCCGCCGAGCCCGACCCGCAACGATTTCCGCCGCGACTGCGACCGCATCATCCATTCGGCGGCGTTCCGGCGGCTCGCCTACAAAACCCAGGTCTTCATCTATCACGAGGGCGACCACTACCGGACGCGGCTGACCCACACGTTGGAAGTGGCGCAGATCGCCCGGTCGCTGGCGCGCGCGCTCGGCTGCGACGAGGATCTCGCCGAAGTGGTTGCGCTGAGCCACGACCTCGGTCACACGCCGTTCGGTCATGCTGGCGAGCGCGCGCTCGATCGCGTGCTCAAGGACATCGGCGGCTTCGACCACAACGCCCAGGCGCTGCGCATCGTCACCGATCTGGAACGCCGCTATGCCGACTTCGACGGCCTCAATCTGACCTGGGAAACACTCGAGGGGCTGGTCAAGCATAATGGCCCCCTGATGGACCGTGCCGGCGCGCCGACCAAGCGCTACGCCGCGCAGGGCGTGCCGCGGCCGATCCTCGCCTTCAACCGCCGCTTCGACCTCGAATTGTGGTCGCAGGCCTCGGCGGAAGCGCAGATCGCCGCCGTCGCCGACGACATCGCCTACGACGCCCACGACATCGACGACGGCCTGCGCGCCGACCTGTTCACGCTCGGCGATATCAGCAGCGTGCCGTTTCTCGGCGCCATCGCCCGCGAGATCGAGGAGCAGCATCGCAGCCTTGAGCCGACGCGCCGTGTCCACGAAGTGACGCGCCGCGTCATCACCCGCATGATCGAGGACGTCATCGCCGAAAGCGAGCGCCGCCTTGCGGCGCTGAAGCCGCAGAGCGTCGCCGACATTCGCAATGCCGCGGCGCCTGTCGTCGGCTTTTCCGAGGCCATGACCGCGGTCGATGCGGCGATCAAGGGCTTCCTTTATCCGCGCATGTACCGGCACGCCCGCGTCATGCGCGTGATGCAGGACGCCGAGGAAGTCGTCTCCGACATGTTCGCGCACTTCCTGAAGATGCCCGGCGATCTGCCGGACGAGTGGCGCGACGGCTTCGAAGCGCTCGACGACACGGCCAAGGCGCGCCGCGCCGCCGATTACATCGCCGGCATGACCGACCGCTACGCGCTCGCCGAGCACGCGCGTTTCTTCCCGGCGACGCCGGAATTGCTGTGAGCGTGCTCAGGTGCGGAACGCGTTGCGCATCCGGCCGGCGACCACATAGGCGATCGGAATGGCGATGATGAAGCCGATGAGGGCGGCGTAGGGAATGTACTGGCGATCATGCGCGGCGAGCGACGGCACGCTGAGCACGATCATGACAGCGATGCCGGCGAGCGTGGTGCCGAGCATCATCCAGACGGGAGCGGCGATCTTGAGCATGGTGACCTCCTGAATCGCGAGGAGCATTCAGGAGCGCGCAGGCCATCGCGGCCTTGATCCTGGTCAAGGCTACCGGGCCTTATCACATCGCTTCGGTATCGCTACACCTTGAAGCCGATACGGAAACCGCCCCAGTGCCGGCCGTTGACGGTGATCGGCGCCGACACGTCCTTCATCAGCACGAACTCGCCGCCGCCCATGTCGCGACGATAGGTCTGCAGCAGGAAGGGGCGCTGGCTGCGACCGGCGGCGAGGCCCGTGCGATCGTTGAACATGCGGCGGTTGCGGCAGTTGGCGGCGTTCCAGGCCGGATCGCCGCCCTGCGGCTGCGAGTATTTCAGGTTATGCGTCGGCAGGAAGCCGTTGCGGTCGATGGCGGCGCAGAACACGACGCGCGCATCGGCCTCCAGCACCGGCTCCTGGATCTCCGGCAGCACCTTGTCCGTGAAGCCGACGAAGCGCGTCATCATCTGCTGCGGATCGGTGTTCGGGATCGGCACATAGCGCTCGTCGAACAGATCGGCGGCCGTGATCGCGCCCTTGGCGATGGCGCGCTCGAACACGGCGGCGATCGACGCGGCGGTCTTCTGGCACAGCGCCACCAGCGGCGTGTCCGGTGTCTTGATGCCGGAATCGGCGATGAAGATCAGGAAGTCTTCGCTGATGGTCAGGATCGAATCGGTGCGCGCCTTGGCCTGCGTCAGCTTGCCGGCGCCGGCTTCCACCGCGCCGACGAGGCCGGTCAATTCGCTGTTCAGCGTGTCGAAATTGGCGCTGTTGCGTGTCACCTGTTCGGCCATGGTGCCGATCTCGCGCGTCACCCCCTGCACGGTGTCGACCAGCGCATGCAGTTCGGAGATCGACTGCTGGGCGCCAGCGGAATCCGCCTTGGCGGCGACGGCGATCTGGGTGTTGCCGTCGGCCTGGCCGACCAGTTCGGCGAGCGTATCGCTCAGCTTCTCCAATTGCGCCTGCGCGTCTTTGGTCGATTGCCGCGACTGCTCGGCGAGCCGTTTCACCGCCGCCGCGATGACGGCAAAGCCGGCGCCGGCGGCGCCCGCATGCACCGCCTCGATCGAGGCATTGAGAGCGAGGAGTTCGGTCTCGTCGGCGATGCGCCGCACTGCGGCGCTGGTCTCCTGGACATCCTGGATGGTGGCGGCGACTTTCTCGATGGTCGCCTTGAGCGCGATGGCGCCGTCACCGAGCGCCTCGATCTTCTCGATCGACCGCGTGAGCGAAGTCGAGACGTGACCGGCGCTGTCGCGCAAGGTCGCCTCGGTCGTATCGGCGGAGACGCGCGCCGCCTCCATGGCGGACGCCAGCAGGGCATTGGTCTCGGCCATCTGCTGGGCGGCGGCGATGGCGCCCTGGGCGCTCTTGGATTGGGTCTGACCGAGCGCGGTGAGGTCGCCGATGAGGCCGGCGGCGTCGGCGATCTCGACGCTCAGGCGGCCGGCGCGGTCGCCGATATCGGACAGCGACGAGGAACGGCCGTCGCGCCGCAGGGGCATTCGCAAGATACGTGCGGCGGTCATTGCGTTTCGCCCCGACTTCTTAAGCCTTATCGCGGCGGAACCTACTAAACTACGGTTAATACTTGTTTATCGGCCGCCCGCCAGACTCCCCGACTTTCCGTGTGTAATGGAACTTATGCTGGGGCAAAGCGTTGCGGGTGGATGAGGAGCGGTTCCGCAGCGCCCGCAAGACGGCGAGCGGGGCGGCGGCGGCGCAGGGCGGGGTCGTGGCGCAGATCGAGGGGCAAGCCGGAAGTGACGGCATGGCAGCAGTTGCTCCGCGCCTCGATGCCGTCAATGAGCTCGCCGCGCTCTATCGGCTCACCGACCGGCTCTATCGCGCCCGCTTGCAACGCGACGTCCATGACGCGGCGCTCGATGCCATCCTCGGCACCTTGTCCTGTTCTCGCGCCTCCATCCTGCTGTTCGACGAAGCCGGCGTCATGCAATTCGTGGCCTGGCGCGGCCTGTCCGATCACTATCGCACCACGCTGCGCGGTCATTCGCCGTGGAAGCCGGGCGATCGCGACCCGCAGCCGATCTTCGTTTCCGACATCGACGACACCGACGAGGCCGACTGGATCAAGCAGACCATCCGCAACGAAGGCATCCGCGCGCTCGGTTTCATTCCGCTGGTCGCCGACGGCGAAGTCGTCGGCAAGTTCATGACCTACTATCCGGAGCCGCGCAGCTTTGCGGCATCGGAAATCGAGCTCGCCGTCACCATTGCCCGCCAGGTCGGCTTCAGTCTCGAGCGCGCGCGGGCCGACGCGCGCCGCCGCGCCGCCGAGCAGGACCTCCGCGAATCCGAACAACGCTTCCGTCTGATGTCGGAAAACGCGCCGGTGATGATCTGGATGAGCGACAGCGAAGGGCATTGCCTGCACCTCAACCGCATGCTGCGCGAGTTCTGGGGCGTTGCCGAAGAAGACATCGCCAGCTTCAGTTGGGGGCAGACCACGCATCCCGACGACATGGCCGAGGTCGGCGGCGCGATGATGAAGGCGATGGCCGAGAAGCGTCCGTGCACCATCGTCGGCCGTTACAGGAGCGCCCTCGACGGCGCCTATCACGTGCTGCAGACGCACGCCGAACCGCGGCTGTCGGCGTCCGGCGATCTGCTCGGCATGATCGGCGTCAACATCGATATCAGCGAGCGCGAGCGCGCCGATGCCCAACGCGAGCTGCTGCTTGCCGAGCTCAACCACCGCGTCAAGAACACGCTCGCCGTGGTGCAGGCCATGGCGCATCAGACTTTCCGCCACGTGCCGCGCGAACCGCGCCAGGCCTTCGAGAGCAGGCTATTGGCGCTGGCGGCGACCCATAACCTTCTGACGGCGTCGAATTGGGAAAGCGCCGCCTTATCGGATATCGCCGCCGACACGCTGCAGGCCGGCGCCTACAAGGGCCGCGTCGAGATGTCGGGTCCGCGCGTTCTGTTGCCGCCGCGCGAGGCGCTGGCGCTGAGCATGGCGCTGCACGAGCTGACGACCAACGCCGTGAAATACGGCGCGCTGTCGAGCGACAGGGGCCGCGTCAAACTCGCTTGGTCGCGGGCCGGCGGCGATAAACCCAAGCTGCATATCGACTGGAATGAAAGCGGCGGACCGGCGGTCGAAGCTCCGAGCCGCCGCGGCTTCGGCTCGGTGCTATTGGAGCGCAGCCTCGAGGAAGATCTCGGCGGCAAAGTCGAGCTGAACTACCGGCCCGAGGGCTTTGCCTGCACGATCGAATTGCCGTGGCCGGCGCTGCCCTGAGCGCCGTGCCTCACGAATAGCGAACGATATCGCTGACGATACGGCCGACTTCGACGTGCCCGGCATTGATGGCGTCGTCGCCGTCGCTGGCGCCGGTGATGTAGACAGCGGCGAACATCGGCGGCTTGCCCGGCGGACGCAGCAGCGCCACCACGTTGCCGGTGTTGTTGGCGCCCGAGCCGGTCTTGTCGGCGACGGTCCAGTTGCTCGGCAGCCCGGCGCGCAGCCGCTTCAGCCCGGTCTTGGACGACGTCATCCAGCCCTCGAGCATCTGCAGCGACGCCGGCGACAGCGCGTCGCCGGCGAGGATACGGCGCACATCCTCGCCGATTGCGCGCGGCGTCGTGGTGTCGCGCGGGTCGCCGGGAATGGCGGAATTCAGGTCCGGCTCCATGCGGTCGAGCTGGGTGTCGTTGTCGCCGATCGAGCGGGCGAAGGCGGTCACCGCCGCCGGTCCGCCGATTGCCTGCATGATCACGTTGGCTGCCGTGTTGTCGCTCACGGTCACCGCGGCGGCGCACAGGTCGTGCAAGCTCATGCCGCCTTTGCCGACATTGGCCGTCGTGACCGGCGCGTAGCTCAGGAGGTCGGCCTTGGTGAAGGGCAGCACCTGGTCGAGCTTGATCGTGCCCTGTTCGGCGCGCTTGAGAGCGGCGGCGCCGAGCAGGAATTTGAAGGTGCTGCACATCGGAAAGCGCTCGCCCTCGCGATGCGCGATCAGCACGCGGCCGGTCGCGTCGCTGACATAGACGCCGAGGCGGCCGCCGAGCCGCGCCTCCAGATCGGCCACCCGCTTGGCCGGCGGGTCGATGGCCCAGGCGGGTTTCGCGCTCGCGAGCAGCGTCAGCGCGCCGAGCCCGGCGAGCGCATGGCGGCGGGTGAGGGCGTCCGAATAACGGGGCATGAGGGCATTCCAATGCTGGTAGCAGAGGCGGGGCGGCGATAAAGCCTTTCAATCGTGGCGATCACGCGGCATATACCACGCTCGGCCTTGACTCGCCTTCCGAAAACCCTGACCCGCGGCATTGATGATGGCAAAAGCAAAGAAACAATCAAAAAAACGCACAACCAAGGCGAAGAAAGCCGTGCGCAAGCGTCGTCAGCCGCGCGCCAAAGGGACGCAGGTCAAGACACGCAAGAAGGCCAAGAAGGTTAAAGTCGCGCGGGCCGCCGTGAAAAAGAAGAAGGCCGGCGCGGCGCGTCGGTCGACGGCGAAGGCCGGCAAGAGCAAAGCGGTCAAGAGGTCGCGCAAGAAGGCGGCGCCGTCGCGCGCCAACGCCGCGAAGACCGCCACGCGCGCCAAAGCGCCGGTTGCCGCCGCTGAAAAATCGGCGGCCACTCCCGCTGTCAGACGCGCTGCCAAGCCGGTCAACAAGTCGGTCACCAAGCCAGTTGCCAAGCCCGCGATGAAGCCCGCTGCCAAGCCCGCGACGACGCCGGCACCGGTCCCTGCTCCTGCTCCCGTGCCGCCATCGCTGTTGAGCAGCGTCGTGGAAACCGTGCGCGCCGCGGCGACCGCGGTCATCGAAGCCGTGACGCCTTCGGCGCCGCCGTCGCATCTATTCGCCGACATGTTGACCAAAGTCCGTGACGCGGCGGGCGCGGTGCTCGGCGAGGGGGCCGACCTGTCGCGCATCGTTGTCGAGCCGCCGCGCGATGCCTCGCATGGCGACATGGCGACCAATGCCGCCATGGTCCTCGCCAAGGAAGCCGGCAGGAATCCGCGCGACCTCGCCACCGCCATCGCCGAAAAGCTGCGCGCCGATGATCAGATCGAGAAGGTCGATATTGCCGGACCGGGCTTCATCAATCTGACGCTCAAGCCCGATGTCTGGCCGGAGGCGCTGCGCGCCGTGCTGGCGCAGGGCAAGGCCTATGGCAAGACGGCCGCCGGCGCCGGCCACAAGGTCAATGTCGAATATGTCTCCGCCAATCCGACCGGTCCGCTGCATGTCGGCCACGGCCGCGGCGCGGTGTTCGGCGATGCGCTGGCGAGCCTGCTCGCCGCGGCGGGCTACGACGTGACGCGCGAATATTACATCAACGACGCCGGCGCCCAGGTCGAGGTGCTCGCGCGCTCGGCCTTCTTGCGCTATCGCGAGGCGCTCGGCGAAGACATCGGCGATATCCCGGAAGGCCTGTATCCAGGGGATTATCTGAAGGAATGCGGCGCCGAACTCGCCGCCGATTACGGCGACAAGCTGAAAGAAATGCCGGAAGCCGAGTGGCTGCCGATCGTGCGACGCAGAGCCACCGACATGATGATGGCCGAGATCCGCAACGATCTGGCGCGCCTGCGCATCGTGCCCGACGTGTTCTTCTCCGAGCGCTCGCTGATCGAAGGCGAGGAGCACGATCCGTTTTCGAACATGCCGCCCAAGCCGGCGGTCGATGTCGTGGCCGAAACCATCGCGTCGCTGCGCGAGCAGGGCACCGTGTATGAGGGGCGCCTGCCGCCGCCCAAGAGCGGCAATCTCGAGGACTGGGAAGATCGCGAGCAGACGCTTTTCCGCTCGACCGATTTCGGCGACGACGTCGATCGTCCGTTGCTCAAGTCGGACGGCAGCTACACCTATTTCGCCACCGACATCGCCTATCACAAGTCGAAGGTCGATCGCGGTTTTGCCGACATGATCGACGTCTGGGGCGCGGACCACGGCGGCTACGTCAAGCGCATGCAGGCCGCGGTCAAGGCGGTGAGCGGCGGCAAGGCGGTGCTCGACGTCAAACTGGTGCAGCTCGTGCGCCTGTTGCGCAATGGCGAGCCGGTGAAGATGTCGAAGCGCGCGGGCGATTACATCACCTTGCGCGAAGTGGTCGATGAGGTCGGCAAGGACGCCGTGCGCTTCGACATGCTGTATCGCAAGAACGACGCCGTGCTCGACTTCGACCTCGCCAAGGTCATCGAGCAGAGCCGCGAGAACCCGGTGTTCTACGTGCAGTACGGCCACGCCCGCGGCCGCTCGATCTTCCGCACCGTCGCCGCCGACATGCCGGAGCTCGACACCGGCGCGGCGGCGCTGAAAACCGCCGACCTGACGCGCCTGACCGACGCCGGGGAACTCTCGATCATCCGCAAGCTGGCGCTCTATCCGCGCATGATCGAGGCTGCCGCCCAGGCCCATGAGCCGCACCGGGTGGCCTTCTATCTCTATGAACTCGCGAGCGAATTCCACGCCCAATGGACCCGCGGGGGCAAGGAATCGCCGCATTTACGCTTCATTATCCAGAATGATCCACAAACAACGCTGGCGCGGCTTGCCCTGGTGCAGGGCATCGTGACCGTGCTGGCCTCCGGCCTCGATCTGCTCGGGGTCGAAGCGCCCGACGAAATGAGGTAGTTTGAAAGCTACCGGAACGCGCATGGCGCGACGCCCGAGGGACCGGGCGGTCGTGCAGGGGCGACGCGCGATGTGTAATTCAGTACCGGGGACGCCATGGCGGACGACCACAATCAGCAGGCCTATCGCGCAAGCGAGGGATCTTCGCGCGGGCAGGGCGGCGGCTCGGGCAACGACCCGCTCGCCGAACTGGCGCGGCTGATCGGGCAGAGCGATCCATTCGGCGAATACGGTCGCAACAACGGCAATCGTAACGCTGCAGCGGCCGCAGATCAGACGGCCGGCTGGCCGCCGGCCGACACCGCCGCCTATGCGGACCAGCAGCCGACGCTGCCGAACCAGAGCGCCTATCAGGATCAGCCCTATGGCGCGCCGAGCTATGGCCGCCAGGCTTTCGGCAGCGCGCCGTTGTCGACCGACGCCGCCGAGCACTATCCGGTCGACGCCCACGCGCCGGGCTATCGGACGCAGGGTCATGACCCGAGCGAGTATCAGCCGAACGGCGCCGTGCCGGGCTACGAGGAAGCCTTTCCGCCGTCGCAGGACGCCCATTACGACGTGCATCAGCAGTTCGGCCCGGCCGACGCGGACCACTACTACGACGACGTTCAGCCGAACCGCCGCCGCATCAGCGTTGCGGCCATCGCCGGGATCTTCGCGCTGGCCGTGCTCGGCACCGCCGGCGCGCTGGGCTATCGCGCGGTCTTCGGACCGTCATCGGCGCCGACCAATCCGCCGGTGATCAAGGCCGACAATGCGCCAAGCAAGATCGTGCCGTCGACGCCGAACCAGGATGCCGGCAAGACCATCACCGACCGCGTCGGCAGCGGCGGCAATGGCCAGATCGAGAAACTGTTGTCGCGCGAGGAGCAACCGGTCCCGGTGACGACGACCGCGAATGCGCCGGCGTCCGGCAATGCCAACCAGGCGGCCGGCGCTCCAGCCAATACTCCGGCTTTGGGCAGCGGCGTGGTCGGCGACCCCAAGAAGATCAGGACCATCGCCATTCGTCCCGACAGCGCCAATGATGCCGCGCCGGCCGCCGAGGTGGCGCCGACCCCGGCTGCCGTTAGCACCGCCGAGCCGACGCCGCGGCCGATTTCGGTCACGCCGCGACCGGTGGCGACGACGTCCGAACCGGCGCAGCAGGCGCCCCGTCCGTTGGCGGCGCAGCATCAGGCTGCGCCTGCGCCCGCACCGGCGGCTCCGGCCCCGCGCGCCAGCAATGCGCCGCTGTCGCTCAGCCCGAACGCCGTGCAGGCCCCGTCCCGTCCCGAACGCGTCGCCTCGACCGCGCCGGTCGCCGCCGCGCCGCCACCCGCGGCCTCGAGCGGCGGCTACGCCGTGCAGGTCTCCGCCCAGCGCAGCGAGGCCGATGCCCAGGCGGCGTTCCGCTCGCTGCAAGGCAAGTTTCCGAGCCAGCTCGGCAATCGCGCGCCTCTGATCAAGCGCGTCGACCTTGGCGACAAGGGCATCTACTTCCGCGCCATGGTCGGGCCGTTCGCCTCGTCCGGCGAGGCGAGCCAGTTCTGCTCGGGCCTCAAGGCGGCAGGCGGACAGTGCCTGATCCAGCGCAATTAGGCTGATCGGGACCGCGCGGCCATCAACAGCCTTGCAGCCGGGCTTGCTTGCCCGCGCCTATGCCGCGGGTTAAGCCGCGCGCATGGCTATCAGCCCTTCGGCAACGCGCGCCTTCATCACCGGCCTGGCCGGGCAGACGATTTCGCCGCTGGAACGCGTATTTCTGCGCGAAGCGGCGCCGTGGGGCCTCATCCTCTTCAAGAGGAACGTTAGCAATCCAAGACAAGTTATTGATCTCGTGCGCGAGTTTCGCGACACGGTCGGCTGGGAAGCGCCGGTGCTGATCGACCAGGAAGGCGGCCGGGTCCAGCGCCTGGGTCCGCCGCACTGGCCGGTCTATCCACCGGGCGCGGTGTACAGCGCGCTTTACGATCGCGATCCGGCTTCCGGGCTCGCCGCGGCGCGGCTCGGGGCGCATCTGATCGCCTCGGACCTGACCGCGGTCGGCATCGACGTCGATTGCCTGCCGCTGGCCGATGTTCCGGTTTCCGAGGCCGATCCGATCATCGGCGACCGCGCCTACGGCACGGAACCGGCCAAGGTCGCCGCCATCGCCGGCGCCGTCGCGGACGGGCTGCTGGCGGCCGGCGTGCTGCCGGTGCTCAAGCATCTGCCGGGCCACGGCCGCGCCCGCGCCGACAGCCACAAGGAACT
>JAHCKF010000379.1 GCA_026125925.1 Pseudolabrys sp. | reverse complement strand
GCGCTACGTGCTCGACCATCTGCCGCCGATCGGCGGCGCCGGACGCGTGCAGCTCAAGCTCTATCGCGGTGGCCACATGTTCTACATCGCCCAGGATTCGCGCAAAGCCTTCAACGCCGACGCGGCGGCCTTCTATCGCACGCCGGAATGAGGCCGTCCTGACCGGGCGCCGCCTCCCTTGAACTCCTGGCGGGCCATCTGTCATGGTGGCGGCGCCGGTATTGCTTGGGGGCCGTCCGCTTGGACTTCACGCTCGTCGTCTATGAACTCGTAAGCGCCACGTTGCGCTGGCTGCACGTCGTCGCCGGCATCGCCTGGATCGGCTCGTCGTTCTATTTCATCCACCTCGACCTCAGCCTGAAGAAGCGCGCCGGCCTGCCCGACGGCGTCAAGGGCGATGCCTGGCAGATCCATGGCGGCGGCTTCTACCAGATGATCAAGTTTCTGGTGGCGCCGAAAAACATGCCGGACGAGCTGACCTGGTTCAAATGGGAAGCCTACACGACCTGGCTGTCCGGCTTCGCGCTGCTGGTCGTCGTCTATTACATGCAGGCCGACCTGTTCCTGATCGACCGCTCGGTGCTCGCCATGAGCGCGCCGATGGCGGCGGGCATCGCCTTCGCCACGCTGGTGGTAAGCTGGCTGGTCTATGAGGCTTTGTGCCGCTCGCCGCTCGGCAAGCACGAGGTCGCGCTGGCGCTGGTCGGTTTCGTCTATCTCGTGGCGCTGACCTACGGCTTCACCCACATCTTCAGCGGCCGCGGCGCCTTCACCCAGATCGGCGCGCTGATCGGCACCATCATGGTCGCCAATGTGTTCGCCGTGATCATGCCGAACCAGCGCAAGACCGTGGCGGCGCTGATCGCCGGAGACAAGCCGAACCCGGTGTGGGGCGAACTCGGCAAGCAGCGTTCGGTGCACAACAACTACCTGACGCTCCCTGTCGTGTTCCTGATGCTGTCCAATCACTATCCGCTGTTCTTCGCCACGAAGTACAATTGGGTGATTGTCGCCATCGTGCTGATCATCGGACCGGTGATCCGCCATTTCTTCAACGCGCGGCACGAGGGCAAGGCGAGCCCGTGGTGGACCTGGTTCGTCGCGGCGTTTGCCATGATGCTGGTGCTGTGGCTGACCACGACCGGGCCGAAGGATGCGCCCAAGACCGGCGCGCTGGAGACCAAGCCGACCTTCGCGCAGGTCAATGAGATCGTGATGTCCCGTTGCAGCATGTGCCATACGGCCGAACCGGTCTGGGCCGGCATCGGCGAGGCGCCGAAGGACATCCGGCTCGACAGTCCCGAGGCGATCCGCCTGCATGCCAAGCTGATCGCCTTGCAGGCCGGCCATTCCAGCGCCATGCCGCCGGGCAATGTCACCGAAATCACGCCGCAGGAGCGGCAGATGCTGGCGGCGTGGTATGCGGCGGGGGCGTCGGGAGAGTGAGCAAGACCCGTCATCCTGAGGCGCGAGCGCGAAGCGCGAGCCTCGAAGGATGGACGGCCACATCAACAGGTACCCGGGCCGTCGCCCTTCGAGGCTCGCTGCGCTCGCACCTCAGGGTGACGGATTAACGCCATGACCCAACACACGCTTGAACAGTTGAACGCCCTGCCCCCCGCCGATTTCACCGTGGCGCTGGCGGACATCTACGAGCATTCGCCATGGGTGGCGGAAGCCGCGGCCAAGCAACGGCCCTTTGCGACGCTCGCCGCGCTGCACGAGGCGATGGTGGCGGCGGTCAAGGCAGCGCCCGACGAGGCCCGCATGAAGCTGATCACCGCGCATCCCGATCTTGCCGGCAAGGCGGCGCGCGCCGGCGCGCTGACGGCGGACTCGACCAACGAGCAGCAGAGCGTCGGTCTCGATCGCCTGAGCGAAACCGAATATGCGCGCTTCCATCAACTCAACGACGCCTACAAGGCCAAATTCGGCATTCCCTTCATCGTCTGCGTGCGGCGGCACACCAAGGACTCCATCCTCGCCGAGTTCGAACGCCGCCTCGCTCATAGTAATGGTATTGGCGCCGCCGCGGAGACCGACACCGCGCTCGGCGAAATCTTCCGCATCGGCGCGCTGCGCCTCGACAGCCAGGTCAGCGCGCCGGACAAGCTGCCGGTCGAGGGACGGCTGTCCACCCACGTTCTCGACACCCATAGCGGCCGGCCGGCCGAGGGCGTGGCGGTCGAACTCTGGGAACTGTCGCGCGACGGCGCCGAGCGGCTCGTCGTCAGGACGGCGACCAACAAAGACGGCCGCACCGACGCGCCGCTGATCGGCGGCCGGCCGGTGCCCCGCGGCACCTACGAGTTGCGCTTCGCCATCGGCGGCTATTTCCGGAACCGCGGCGTGGCGCTGCCCGAGCCGCCGTTCCTCGACATCGTGCCGATCCGCTTCGGCGTCGCCGAGCCCGAGGGCCACTATCATGTGCCGATCTCGGCCTCGCCCTGGGCCTACGGCACCTATCGCGGTAGCTAACCCCCATTTGCCCAAACGGCGGGCCGCGCTGCCGCAATTGGCGCGTGGATAGGCAGGGGCTGGCGACAATTGGTGCCTTCAACTGCCGCTGGATTTGGCACAATATTGGCTTGTCGCTTTTGTAGACGCCGCCCCGGGGGACATGGCGGCGTCACGGTCTGAGTAACAGGACAGCCTTCCATATGTCGGAACAGGGGTCGGCCAGTCATTCCGCGCGCGCGCCGCTGCTCCAGGCCATTGGCATCACCAAGCGTTACGGTAGCTTCCTCGCCAATGACGACGTCTCCGTCGACCTCTACCCTGGCGAAATCCATGCGCTGCTCGGCGAGAACGGCGCCGGCAAATCGACCCTGGTCAAGGCAATGTACGGCCTCATCCAGCCGAGCGCCGGCGAACTGCGCTGGCAGGGTGATAAGATCGAGCTCATCGGCCCGGCCGACGCCCGCTCTCGCGGCATCGCCATGGTGTTCCAGCATTTCTCGCTGTTCGACAATCTGACGGTGGCCGAGAACGTGGCGCTCGGTCTCGACGGCTCGGAGAGCTTTACCGCGATGTCGGCGCGGCTGGCGCAGGTGTCGCGCGATTACGGCCTGCCCCTCGATCCGCGGCGCGAGGTGTGGCGGCTGTCGGTCGGCGAGCGCCAGCGCATCGAGATCGTGCGCGCGCTGATGCAGAACCCGAAGCTCTTGATCCTCGACGAGCCGACCGCGGTGCTGACGCCGCAGGAGGCCGAC
>JAHCKF010000378.1 GCA_026125925.1 Pseudolabrys sp. | reverse complement strand
TGCCGCTCAAGGACGACGTCAAGCGCATCGAGGCGGTGCTCAAAATCCTCGGCGGCAACGGCGAGAACCTCTGCGTCGATGTCAACGGCCGCTACGATCTCGACGAGGCGATCGCCTGCGGCGACGCCATCGCGCCGTATAATCTCCGCTGGTACGAAGAGCCGCTCGATCCGCTGGACTATCTGCTGCACGCGGCACTGGCGACGCGCTATCGCCCGCCGCTCGCCACCGGCGAGAACTTGTTCTCGATGCAGGATGCGCGCAACCTGATCCGCCACGGCGGCCTGCGCGCCGACCGCGACTGGCTGCAGTTCGATCCGGCCTTGTCCTATGGTCTCGTCGAATATCTGCGCACGCTCGACATGCTGCGCGCCCACGGCTGGAGCCCGCGGCGCTGCGTACCGCATGGCGGACATCAGTTCGCGCTCAATATTGCGGTCGGTCTCGGCCTCGGCGGCAACGAGAGCTATCCGCAGGTGTTCGCGCCATTCGGCGGCTTTGCCGACAACACCGCCGTGAAAGACAGCCGCATCGCGATGCCGGGCATTCCCGGCGTCGGCTTCGAGGCCAAAAACGCGCTCTATGCGGTCATGAAGCCGATGCTGGCGGCGTGACAGAGTCGCCGTCCGCCCGCTAGACTGCGCGCACCAGATCCTGGTCGTATTAATATGATCGCGGGCGGAAACGGTGCCAGTCGTGTCCAGGCGTATCAGCAAGATTGCCGCCGTTGCTTTTTCGGCATTCGCCTTGGCCGGCTGCGCCAGCGTTTATAACCAGCCGCTGAACACGCCGGCGGCCAATCCATTTCACGGCATCGTTCGCTCGGCCGAGGCCGCCGAATCTGGCGGTGCAGGTGCGCCGGGCCTGCGCAGCGACACGGTGATCGGACTGGCTTTCTCCGGCGGCGGCACCCGGGCCGCGGCCTTTGCCTATGGCGTGCTCGAGCGCATGGCGCAGACGCCGACGGCAAAACACGGCCAGTTGCTCGACCATATCGGCGTCATCTCGGGCGTGTCCGGCGGCTCGATCATGGCGGCCTATTACGGCCTCAAGGGCCCCGCGGCGCTGACCGACTTCCGCACGCGCTACCTGACGCAGGACCTGATGTCGCAGCTCAACACCAGCCTGTCGCTGGGTAACATCTCGCGGGCGCTGGGCGGCGGCGCGAACACCGATACGGCGTTGCGCGACTGGTTCAATGCGCATCTGTTTCATGGCGCGACCTTCGGCAGCCTGATCGGCAGACGGCCGGTGACGATCATCAACGCCACCGACATCTACAACCGAACTCCGTTCCTGTTCTCGCCGCAGACCTTCGCGGCAGCCTGCAGCGACATCGCGCAATATCCGATCGCGGCGGCGGTCGCGGCCTCCTCGGCCGTGCCGGGCGCCTTCGCGCCGGTGGTGATCGAGGCCTATCCTGAGCAATGTCAGACGCCATTGCCGGCCTGGGTCACGGCCGCGGCAAACAACGTCGACGCGCCGCCGCTGCTGCGCGCCTATGCGCGCGGCATGACTGACATCCGCAGCGGCCGCGTCAAATACGTCAAATTGTTCGATGGCGGTCTGATCGACAATTTCGGGCTGTCCGGCATCACCATCATCCGCGCCGGGCAGTCGACGCCTTATGGACCGCTGCGGCCCGAAGAAGCGATCAACCTGCGACGGCTGATGTTCCTGGTCGTCGATGCCGGGCAGGGACCGAAGGGCGATTGGTCGAGAACGCTGGAAGGGCCGGCCGGCAAGGATCTGGTTGGCGCTGTCGTCGACGTGCTGGTCGATGCCAATGCCAATGCGAGCTACACCGCTTTCGAAGGGACGATGAAGGCGTGGCGCGAGCAAATCGTCAAATGGCGCTGCGGCCTGAAGGCCGGCGAGGTGAGCCGCCTGCGCGGCCGCGGCGGGCCGTGGAACTGCCACGACCTCAAATTCACGGTCGCGCGCGTCTCGTTCGATCAGCTCGGGCCGGACCGCGCCAAAGCGCTCAACGAGGTGCCGACCAGCTTCACGCTGCCCGCGGATACGGTCGATGCATTGTCGCGCGCCGGCGGCGATGCGCTCAGCGCCAATCCGGCATTTCAGCGCTTCCTCAGCGAGATGTAATCGGCGCTACTTGCGGCTTTCCAACGCCATCCGCAAAGCGAGGGCGCCGAGCACGGTGCCCATCAGCCAGCGCTGCACCAGCAGCCACTTCGGCCGCGTCACGAGGAACGTGGCGATCGAGCCGGCGGCGATAGCGATCATCGAGTTGACCGCGACGCTGACTGCGATCTGCACCGTGCCGAGCACGATCGACTGTGACAGCACGCTCTGCGCCGGATCGATGAACTGCGGCAGCAGCGCGAGATAGAGCATCGCGATCTTCGGATTGAGCAGATTGGTGAGGAACCCCATGACGAACAACCGCCGCGGACTGTCGACCGGCAGCTTGCGCACCTCGAAGGGCGACCGGCCGCCCGGTTTAACGGCTTGCCAGGCGAGCCACGCCAGATAGGCCGCGCCGGCGAAGCGCAGTGCGTCGTAGGCATAGGGCACGGCGAAGACGATGGCGGTGAGGCCGAACGCGGCGCACAGCATGTAGAAAACGAAGCCGAGCGCGACGCCGGCCAGCGATACCAGGCCGGCGGTCGCGCCTTGCGTGATCGAGCGCGAGATCAGGTAGATCATGTTCGGTCCGGGCGTCAGCACCATGGCCAGCGCGACGGCGGCGAAAGCGATCAGCGTCGTTCCGTTCGGCATCAGTGCGCCTCGTCCCAGTTGTCGGCGGCGCGGGCCTCGACCTGCAACGGCACGTTCATGGCGATCGCCGGATGCGGCGCGCCTTCCATGACGTCGCGGATGATCGGGATCGTGTCGGCGACTTCCTTTTCCGGCACCTCGAAAATCAGTTCGTCGTGCACCTGCAGCAGCATCTGCGCCTTGAGGCGGGCGCTGGCGAGCTCGCCTTCCATGCGCATCATGGCGCGGCGGATGATGTCCGCCGCCGAGCCTTGCAGACGGGCGTTGATGGCGGCGCGCTCGTTGAAGGCGCGCAGCGACGGGTTCGACGCCTTGATGTCCGGGTAGTGGCATTTGCGGCCGAACAAAGTGAGCACGTAGCCGTTCTGGCGGCAGTACTCCTTGGTCTCGTCCATATAGTCGCGGATGCCGGGGAAGCGCTCGAAATACTTCTTGATGTACTCGCCGGCTTCGCCGCGCTCGATGCCGAGCTGGTTGG
>JAHCKF010000377.1 GCA_026125925.1 Pseudolabrys sp. | reverse complement strand
GGTGACAAGCCTTATCTCGACGGCGACAATTTCACCGCCGGCGATCTGATGATGGCGGCGGTGCTGCGCATCCTGCATCGCACCGATCTCGTCACGCGCGATGCGCGCCTCGCCGCCTATCTCGAGCGCTGCCTGGCGCGCCCGGCCTTCAAGCGCGCCCTCGACGCCCAGCTCGGCGACTTCCGCGACGCCGCCTGACCGATCCCTGAACTTCCCGAAGGAGAATGAAAATGACGCTCACCAATCCGAAGCTGACGACCTGCCTGTGGTTCGAAAATCAGGCCGAGGAAGCCGCCAAGTTCTACTGCTCGGTGTTCAAAGATTCGAAGATCGGCCGCACCGCCTATTATCCGGACGCCGGACAGGACATCCACGGCAAGCCGAAGAATTCGGTGCTGACGGTCGAGTTCGAGCTTGCCGGCATGCCGTTCACCGCGCTCAATGCCGGACCGATGTTCAAATTCAACGAAGCGATCTCGATTCAGGTGCCTTGCAAGACGCAGGAAGAGATCGATTATTACTGGAAGGCGCTCACCGCCGATGGCGGTCAGGAAAGCCAATGCGGCTGGCTCAAGGATAAATACGGCCTGTCCTGGCAAGTGTTCCCTGAATTCATGGGTGATGTCCTCTCCGGTCCGGATCGCGCCGCCGCCGCGCGCGCCATGGAGGCGTTCATGAAGATGAAGAAGTTCGATATCGCCACGATCAAGAAAGCGATGCAGGGCTGAAACGGTTCAAACAAGAAAGGGGTGACAACATGTCTTACGTTGATGGATTTATCCTGGCGGTCCCGAAGAAAAACCTGGCTGCCTACAAGAAGATGGCGACGCTCGCCGGCAAGATCTGGATGGAATACGGCGCGCTCAGCTACGCCGAGTGCGTTGCGGACGACGTCAAGCCGGGCAAGTGGACGTCCTTTCCGCAGAGCGTCAAGCTCAAGAAAGGCGAGGTCGTGGTCTTTTCCTGGATCACCTACAAGTCCCGCAAATCGCGCGATACGATCCTCGCCAAGGTGATGAAGGACGAGCGTATGGCCAAATACATGAACGCCAAGGCCATGCCGTTCGACGGCAAGCGCATGATCTATGGCGGCTTTAAGACGATGATCGAGAAATAGCGATGAAACGCGTTCTGTTGACCGCGGCGGCGGTCCTCGTTGGGGCCGTCGCCGTCATTCTGGTGCTGGCCCTGACCAAGCCGGACACATTCGCCGTACAGCGTTCGATCGCGATCAACGCGCCGCCGGAAAAGATCTTCGCATTGCTCGACGACTTCCGGCAGTGGCCGCAGTGGTCGCCTTACGAGACCAAGGATCCGGCGATGAAGCGGACCTTTGGCGCCACGACCAAAGGTCCCGGCGCCACTTATGCCTGGGACGGCAATAGCGAGGTCGGCGCCGGCCACATGACCATCGCCAATGAAACGGCGCCGTCGCTGGTGGCCATAAAGCTCGACTTCGAGCGGCCGATGACGACGACCAACGAGGTTCGGTTCACGCTGGTACCGCAGGGCGCCGCCACGCGGGTGACCTGGGCGATGCAGGGCCCGGCCCCCTTCATCAGCAAGGTGATGCAGGTGGCCTTCGACCTCGACAAGATGGTCGGTGGTGATTTTGAAGTCGGCCTGGCGAAGCTGAAAGCGGCGGCGGAGAAGGGGTGATGTCATTCCGGGGCGTGCGCGCAGCGCACGAGCCCGGAATCCATAACCCCTGTCAGCGAATATGGATTCCGGGCTCGCGGCCTTTCGGCCGCGCCCCGGAATGACGGATCAGACCAACATCCACACAATCGCGCCGAGCAGCCCCGCGATCACCCACAGCGCCACGGCGGTCCAGCGATTGCGCCGCGCCTCCGCCTTGCCGATAGCCTCGACCGTCTCCGGTGACAGCACCAGGCCGTGGCGCGTGATGTCGTCGATCTGATCGAGCATCGTGCCGGCGCGCAGCAGCAGCGACGGCACCTGCGCCGCGAACTTGCCGAGCTCGCCGGCGCCCTGTGCCGCCCCCTCGATCTTGCCGATCGGCCCGAGATTGCGCGCAATCCACTCGCGCACCACCGGGTCGGCGGTTTTCCACATGTCGAGCTTGGGGTCGAACGACCGCGCCACGCCTTCGACCACCACCATGGTCTTCTGCAGCAGGATCAGCTCGGGCCGCGTCTGCATCTCGAAGATGCCGGTGACCTCGAACAGCAGCGTCAGCAGCTTGGCCATCGAGATGTCTTCGGCGGTGCGGTTATGAATCGGCTCACCAATGGCGCGGATCGCCTGAGCGAAAGCTTCCACCGAATGATGCCGCGGCACATAGCCGGCGTCGAAATGCACCTGCGCGACACGCATGTAATCGCGGGTGATGAAGCCGAACAGGATCTCGGCGAGGAAGCGGCGCTCCTTGGGGCCGAGCCGGCCCATGATGCCGAAATCGACCGCGACCAGATTGCCATCGGTATCGACGAACAGATTGCCCGGGTGCATGTCGGCGTGGAAGAAGCCGTCGCGCAAAGCGTGGCGCAGGAAGCTCTGGATGACGACGCGGCCGAGCGCCGGCAGGTCGTAGCCCTTGGCCTCCAGCGCTTCGCGATTGTTGAGCGGCGTGCCGTCGATCCACTCCATCGTCAGCACTTCGCGCGCGGTGCGGTCCCAGTCGATGCCCGGCACGCGGAAGTCGGGATCGTCCTTGGTGTTCTCCGCCATTTCGGACAAAGCCGCGGCCTCGAGGCGGAAATCCATTTCCAGCCGCACCGAGCGGTCGAGCGTGTTCACCACCTCGACGAAGCGCAGGCGCTGTGCTTCGAGCGACATCGCCTCGGCGCGGCGCGCGGCGAAATAGAAGGCGTCGAGATCGACACGGAAGCGTCGCTCGATGCCGGGGCGGATGATCTTGACCGCGACCGGCTTGCGCACGCCGTCCTTCTCGACTTCGGCCTTGTGCACCTGGGCGATCGAGGCCGCCGCCCTCGCCGGGCCGAAGCTGGCATAGGCATCGGTCAGTGGTCGTTCCAGCGCCGCAGCGACCACGGCTTCGGCTTCCTTCTGGTCGAAGGCCGGCATCTTGTCTTGCAGCGCTTCGAGGTCGCGGGCAATCGCGGTGCCGACGACGTCGGGGCGCGTCGCGAGGAATTGCCCGAGCTTGACGTAAGTCGGGCCGAGCCGCGTCAGCGCCGATGACAGCCGGCTCTTGCCGGTGCGTGCCGACGGCCGCTCGATCAATCGCGCAAGCGCAATACCGGCGC
>JAHCKF010000376.1 GCA_026125925.1 Pseudolabrys sp. | reverse complement strand
CGATCTGGTGCGATGCCGAGGCCGGCCTCGGCCTGGCGCATCGGCGGCTCGCCATCGTCGATCTGACGCCGACCGGGGCGCAGCCGATGGTCTCCGCCGATGGCCGCTGGGTCATCTGCTACAACGGCGAGGTCTATAATCGCGACGAGGTCGCGCGCTGCCCCGAGCTCGCCGGCTTTGCTTTCCGCGGCACGTCGGACACCGAGGTCATCCTGGAGTCGGTCGCCAAGCGCGGTATCGACCGCACGCTTGCCGACATCAACGGCATGTTCGCCATCGCGCTGTGGGATCGCCAGACGCGCACGCTTCACCTCATCCGTGATCGTCTCGGCATCAAGCCGATCTATTTTTCGTCGGACGAGCGCGGCGTTGCTTTTGCCTCGGAGCTGAAGGCGCTGCGCGCCGGCGGCGTCCGGCTCGAGACCGATCCGCAATCGGTCGGCAGCTTCCTGCGCTTTGCTTATGTGCCGGCGCCGTATTCGATCTTCCGCAACGTGACCAAGGTCATGCCCGGCGAGGTCGTGTCGGTCGGCGCCGACGGCAAAATATCGCGCCGCATCTACTGGTCGCTCGGCGACATCGCGGCGGCCGGCGTCGCCGATCCGTTCAAGGGCTCGGATGCCGAGGCGACCAGCGAACTGCACGACCTGCTGGCCGACGCCATTGCCGGACAGATGATGTCGGACGTGCCGCTCGGCGCCTTTCTGTCGGGCGGCATCGATTCATCGGCCGTGGTGGCGCTGATGGTGGCGGCCAAAAGCGGCCCGGTGCGCACCTTCTCGATCGGCTTTTCCGATCTCGGTTTCGATGAATCGCAGCACGCCCGGGCCGTCGCCGAGCATCTCAACACCGATCATCGGGACATGATGGTCACCGGCGCCGACGCGCTCAATGTCGTGCCGCAGCTCGCCGAGATGTACGACGAGCCCTTCGCCGATTCATCGCAGATCCCGACGCATCTGATCTCGAAGCTGACGCGGGAGCACGTCACGGTGGCGCTGACCGGCGACGGCGGCGATGAGCTGTTCGCCGGCTATAACCGCTACAATCTCGGGCAGGGCGTTGCCGGGCGGCTGTCGCGCTCGCCGCGCGCCCTGCGCCAGGCGGCGGGCGCGCTGCTCGAGGCGATGCCGGGGGCCCTGGTCGAGGCCGGCGTCGCCCTGCTGCCGGCGCGGGTGCGACCGCCGCAGCCGGTGGACAAGCTGAAGAAGTTCGCCGCGGTGCTACCGCTCGATGCCGAGGAAGCCTACCGCGTGCTGGTCAGCCAGAACCGCGATCCGGCGTCGCTGATGTTCGGGAAAGGCGAGCACGACGTGCCGATGCCGGTGCTGCCGGCAAGCGCCGATGAGCGCAGCGTCGAGCAGATGCAGCTTTGCGACCAGAGCACCTTCCTGGCGGACGACATCCTGCAGAAGGTCGACCGCGCCTCGATGGCGGTGTCGCTCGAGGTGCGGCCGCCTTTGCTCGATCATCGCGTCGTCTCCTTCGCCTGGCGGCTGCCGCGCGCGATGCGGATTCGCGACGGCGAGACCAAATGGCTGCTGCGCCGGGTGCTCGACCGCTATGTGCCGCGCGAGCTGGTGTCGCGGCCCAAAATGGGCTTCGCCATTCCGCTGGCGGCGTGGCTGCAGGGGCCGTTGCGGCCCTGGGCCGAGGGCCTGCTCGATCCGTCGCGCCTCGGCGGCGGATTGCTCGATCCGGTGCCGGTGCGGCGGCTGTGGGATGAACATCTGTCCGGCCGGCATAACCGGGCCTATGCCTTGTGGACCATTCTGATGTACGAGGCGTGGCGCCGGCGCTGGGGCGCGGCCTGATGCTTCGCCCGGGCTTGCGCAGTTACCCGGGCCCATGTTCAACACATCCTCATGACCATGCATTCGCGCACAATATCGGTGATCGGCCTGGGCTATGTCGGGCTGCCGGTCGCGGTCGCCTTCGCGCGCTCCGGGGCGACCGTGGTCGGTTTTGACATCGACCTAGGGCGGGTCGGGCAATTGCGTGACGGCATCGATCTCACCCGCGAGGTCGAGCCGGGCGATCTCAAGCAGCCGACGCTCGACTATACGACCGACGCGGCGGACTTGAAGAAGGCCGACTTCCACATCGTTACCGTGCCGACGCCGATCGACGACAACCGCCATCCCGACCTCGGCGCCATGCTCGCGGCCTCGCGCACCGTCGGTGCTGCGCTGAAGAAGGGCGACATCGTCGTCTATGAGTCGACGGTCTATCCCGGCGCGGTCGAGGAAGACTGCGTGCCGGTGCTCGAAGGCGCCTCTGGCCTCAGGGCCGGGGCGGACTTCACCGTCGGCTATTCGCCCGAGCGCATCAATCCCGGCGACAGGCAGCACCGCTTCGAGACCATTACCAAGGTCGTCTCGGCGCAGGATGCAGAGACGCTCGACGTCGTCGCCGCGGTCTATGGCTCGGTCGTCAAGGCCGGCATCCACCGCGCACCGTCGATCAAGGTTGCGGAAGCGGCCAAGGTGATCGAGAACACGCAGCGCGATCTCAATATCGCCTTCATGAACGAACTGTCGGCGATCTTCCACAAGCTCGACATCGACACCGGCGACGTGCTGGCGGCGGCGGCGACCAAATGGAATTTCCAGGCCTTCCAGCCCGGGCTGGTCGGCGGCCACTGCATCGGCGTCGATCCTTATTACTTGACTCATCGCGCCGAAAAAGCGGGCTATCGCCCGGAGGTCATCCTCGCCGGCCGTCACATCAATGACAGCATGGGCGCCCAGATTGCCCGCGAATGCCTGAGCCGGCTGAAGGGCCGTGCCGCGGACAAGCCGCTGGTCACGGTGCTGGGCCTGACCTTCAAGGAAAACGTGCCGGACACCCGCAATTCCAAGGTCATCGACATCGTGCGCACGCTGGAGCAGGGCGGCGTCACGGTACAATTGCACGACCCGCTGGCGTCGCCCGAGCAGGCGCGCGAGGAATACCGCGTCGATCTGATGCCGATGGACAAGCTCGATCCGGCCGATGCCGTCATTTTCGCGGTGGCGCACGAAGCCTACATCTCAGGCGGCTGGCCGCTCGCCCAGCGCCTGCTCAAGGGTGGCGAGGGCGTGGTGCTCGACGTGAAACGTAGGCTCGATCGCTCAGCCAAACCGGAAGGGATCGACCTGTGGCGGCTGTAGACAACGAACCGATCCTGGTGACCGGCGCCGCCGGCTTCATCGGCTATCACGTCGCCACCGCGCTCCTGAAAGAGGGGCGCGTGGTGATCGGCGTCGATAACCTGACGCCCTATTACGAT
>JAHCKF010000375.1 GCA_026125925.1 Pseudolabrys sp. | reverse complement strand
TCCTTCGCCTCGCGGAAATTGCGATAGACCGAGGCGAAGCGCACATAGGCGACGTCGTCGATCTCGCGCAAGTGCGCCATCACCGCCTCGCCGATCGTCTCCGACGTCACTTCGTTCTCGCCCATGCTTTCGAGCTCGCGGACGATCTTGGAGACCATCTGCTCGATGCGCTCCGGCTCGACCGAACGCTTGCGCAGCGCGACCTGCACCGAGCGCATCAGCTTGTCGCGGTCGAACGGCACGCGGCGGCCGTTACGCTTGATCACCGTGAGCTCGCGCAACTGCACACGCTCGAAGGTGGTGAAGCGGAAATTGCAGGACAGACACACGCGGCGGCGGCGGATCACGGCCGAGTCTTCGGTCGGGCGTGAATCCTTCACCTGCGTATCGAGGCTACCGCAGCTTGGGCAACGCATCGGACCTTAGCCTCCCTGCTCGGTCATGCCCGGCCTTGTGCCGGGCATCCACGTCTTTTGCTTCATTCGCCTCAAGACGTGGATGGCCGGGACAAGCCCGGCCATGACGCCGAGAGTAAGGCGATGCCTCTCACTGATAAATCGGAAACTTATCCAGCAACGTCTTCACCTTGCCGCGCACTTTTTCCTCGACCAGCGAGTCTTCGGTCACGCCCTTCTGCGCCAGCACGTCCAGCACCTCGACGATCATCTCGCCGACCTGTTTGAACTCGGCGGTGCCGAAACCGCGCGTGGTGCCGGCCGGCGTGCCGAGACGGATGCCCGAGGTCACCATCGGCTTCTCGGGGTCGAACGGAATGCCGTTCTTGTTGCAGGTGATGTGGGCGCGGCCGAGCGCGACTTCCGCCACCTTGCCGGTCTGCCGCTTGGGGCGCAGATCGACCAGCATCAGATGGTTATCGGTGCCGCCCGAAACAATGTCGAGTCCGTTGGCCTTGAGCGTCTCGGCGAGCGCCCGCGCGTTGGCGACGATGTTCTTCGCGTAGGTCTTGAACTCGGGCTGCAACGCTTCGCCGAAGGCGACCGCCTTGGCGGCGATGACATGCATCAGCGGCCCGCCCTGCAGGCCGGGGAACACTGCCGAATTGAACTTCTTGGCCAGCGCCTCGTCATTGCACAGGATCATGCCGCCCCGCGGACCGCGCAGCGACTTGTGCGTCGTCGTGGTGACGACATGCGCATGCGGGATTGGCGAGGGATGCTCGCCGCCGGCGACCAGACCGGCAAAGTGCGCCATGTCCACCATCAGATAAGCGCCGACTTCATCGGCGATCTCGCGGAAACGCTTGAAATCCCAGACGCGGCTGTAGGCGGTGGCGCCGGCGAGGATCAGCTTCGGCTTGTGCTCGCGCGCGATCTTGGCGACCTCGTCCATGTCGATGAGGTTGTCGTCGCGGCGCACGCCGTAGGGCACCGGCTTGAACCACTTGCCCGACATGTTGACCGGCGAGCCATGGGTGAGATGACCGCCGGCATTGAGGTCAAGGCCCATGAAGGTGTCGCCAGGCTGCAGCAGCGCGAGGAATACGGCCTGGTTCATCTGCGAGCCGGAGTTCGGCTGCACGTTGGCGAAGTTGCAGCCGAACAGCTTCTTGGCGCGGTCGATGGCGAGCTGCTCGGCGATATCGACGAACTGGCAGCCACCGTAATAGCGGCGGCCCGGATAACCTTCGGCGTATTTGTTGGTCAGCACCGACCCCTGGGCTTCAAGCACGGCGCGAGACACGATGTTCTCCGAGGCGATCAGTTCGATCTCGTCGCGCTGACGACCGAGTTCCTTGCCGATGACGTCGAAAATCTCCGGATCGACATCCTTGAGCGGGGCGGAAAAGAACTGCTGCGTCGTCGCCGACATACCTGTGTCTCCGGGCGCCGATCGGGCGCCTTTTATTGGGGATTTCCGGGGGGTCCGGTTCGCACTTGCGAATAGCATATCGGTCCCGGCTGGCCAAGCGGTGGCGCGGGCTTGGGTGGACAGGCGCAAGATGTAGGGGAATCTCAGGGAATCCGGCCTTCCCGGCGCTCCCGGGCGATGCGCGCCTTCAGCTTGCCGAGCGCCAGCCTTTTGAGGTCGGCCGTGGACGCGCTGGCCGGTCCAATCACGGCCACCTCGATCAAAGTCGCAGCATCGACCGCCGCAACCTTGGCGCTGCCGCCGATGATCGTAATCTCGAAATAGATCTCGGATTTGTCTGCCATCGCCGCTGCATTATAGCCGACTCGCCTCGCCCGCCGATGTGACGTATGGGGACGAAATGACGAACGCCGAACTTCTGGAAATGGCGCGGGACAACCTCACCCGCTTCACGGCAGCGCCTCAGCCGGCCGAGGCACTGCGCAAGGCGATCGAGGCCCATGACATCGTCTTCGCGCTGTATCCCGATCAATCGCCGCGCGGCTTCGACACCTATCTGATCAAGGGCAAGCCGCTGGTGCCGGGCGCGTCGGCGGAAGAGCTGGCTCGCCTCCCCACCACCGCAGTGCCCTGCGCGGATCTCGAAGAAGCCATCGCGCTGGAACGCGCCTTCGGCGATGGCGGCCCGGGCCAGCACTAGAGCGCGTCACCGCGAACGCAGCCGTCATCCTGAGCCGCATAGCGGCGAGCCTCGAAGGATGGCCGCAATCGTGGGTGCCTCGACATGAGGATTCCCGGGCCGTCCTCCTTCGAGGCTCGGCGGCGCTGCCGCCTCGCACCTCAGGATGACGGAGATGGGTTGGCGCGGGGCGCAGTTACACAGCCTCGATGATGCGGATGTCGCGCTCCAGCGCGACCTTGCCGAGCAGCTTCAGCGCTTCCTGATAGGCCGGGCTGTTATATGCCGCCTTGGCCGCATCGACGCTGTCGAATTCGAGCACAACGGTGCGGCCCATGTAGCCGCCGTCCAGCGTCGCCGCCGGCATGCCGCGCGCCAGAATGCGCCCGCCCGCCGCCTGCAGCGCCGCGCCCGCCACCTTGCCGTAGGCCGCAAGAGCGTCCAGGTCGGATACCGTGCGATAGGTGGCGACCCAATATGCCTTTGCCATATGTACGCTCTCCGTTGGAGTGGCGTTGCATCACACAATGGATTTGGCGCGCCGGCAAAGCGCGAAATTATTCGGCAGGGGGCTCGTCGGCGGAGTGGCTGTTCGCACCGCGCCGGAAAATGCCGTACTCGCTCGATTTGCGGCCGTCGCCGTCGGTCAAAGTTCCGGCGAGACCGATTTGCAGAAGTTCCCGTACCGCGGCCGCGCGGCTGGGAATCTTGTGCTTGTAGCGAAAGTCATCGATCGCCCTCAGCTCCTCGGCCGAAAGCATAACTTGAAGCCTTTCGCCCCTGTCC
>JAHCKF010000374.1 GCA_026125925.1 Pseudolabrys sp. | reverse complement strand
GCGCTGGGCTACGATTTCTCGCAGGCCGCGTTCTGGCAGTGGCCGGGCCCCAAGCATGCGCTCGCTGAATCCGTTTTGTCCGACACATCGAGCCTGACCGACTTCGGCATGATCTTCGGCGCCATGGCCGCGGCTGCGGCGACAAAGCGCTACGCCAATGCGCCCTGGCCGCCGCTCGGTTCGCTGCTCGCGGCTGCCGTCGGAGGTTTGCTGATGGGCTGGGGGGCGCGCCTCGGCTTCGGCTGCAACATCGGTGCTTTCGTGGGCGGCGTCGCCTCCGGCTCGCTGCATGGCTGGGTGTGGTTCGCCATGGCGCTGATCGGCAGCCTGATCGGCATCCGCCTGCGGCCGCTGTTCGGCCTGTCGCGGGAGTAACGCGCATGATCCCGAAAAGTGGGAACCGGTTTTCGGATCAGATCATGCGCAAAGAGAAATAAGCTATGAGGAAGGTCTACATCGTCGTGACGCTGGCCGCATTCTTCGCCATCGTCGGCAATCACCTGCTCAGCCCATCGAGCGGCCGCGCCGTGTCGCCCGAGGATTTCGCCGGCGCCTGCGCGCCGTGCGGCGCGCCCTGTCCGTCGAAGAATAATTGAGTCTTGCCCCGGGCGCGTTGCGGCATGAAGTGCCGCGACGCAGAACCGGGGCCGTTCCAGACACCGAATTTGTAGCGGTCCCGGGTCTGCGGCGCGCACGAAGACGGGCTGCGCCGCGCCCGGGACAAGCTAAGCCCGTTCCTTCAAAAACGCCTCGACCTCGCCGCGCGTCGCGGCGCCCATTAGGCCGCCGAAGCGCGTGCATTTGATCGCCGCCGCCGCGGCGGCAAAGCGCATGGCATCGACGACGTCGCGGCTCTCGACGAAGCGCACGGCGAAGGCGCCGTGGAAGGTATCGCCAGCGCCAAGCGTATCCACCGCCTTCACCTGAAACGCATCCATGTGGCGCACGGCGCCGTTATCGAGCCAGTCGACGCCGTTCGGTCCGCTGGTGACGGCGAGGAAACCGGAAAAGCTTTCGCCCAGCTTTTTCAGTGCGCCGTGCAGGTCCTTGATGCCGGTCGATTCCCGGATGGCGTCGGCCGAGCAGATGACATGCGAGCAGGCCTGGAACAGCGGGTCGTCCGGCGGCGTCGGCTTGTCGAAATCGAGCACGCGCGGGATGCCGCGCTTTTCGGCGGCAAGGCAGATCGGCAGGCTGATATTGCTGTAGCGGTTGTCGAGCATCACCGCGTCGGCTGCGGCCACGGTGCCGTCCGGATCGTCCGGCGTCGCCTGGTGCAGCCCCGTCGGACGCATGGTCGCGATCATCTTCTCGCCTTCGGCATCGAGCAGGATCAGCGACGCCGCCGAACGCGCACCGGGCACGCGGATGACTTTCGAGATGTCGATCTTCTCGTTGGCGAAGGTCTTGAGGATGCCGTTGGCGACGTGGTCGTTCTCGTCGCCGACGGCGCCGATATAGGTGACATACGCGCCGAGGCGGGCCATCGCTACTGCTGCGTTGCCGGCCTGGCCGCCGCTGGTGATGATGAAATCCGTCGCCGATACCTTGCCGCCGGGCTCGGGAAATTTCTCGACGCGCATCACATTGTCCTGCACGGCGCCGCCGGCGCAGACGATGCGGACCACTTTGTTCGGGTCAGTCAAATCGGATCTCGTTCTCTTGCTCAATCCAGACGGACTTCGTCCTCTACCCAGTCGCGGATGATGTGATGCGCGATCGCGACCGGCGGCGGCGTCGTCAGGCCTTCCGCATGCGTGCGCGTCAGCATCGTGACGATCTCATCCTTGCTAAACCAGCGGGCGGCTTCCAGTTCCGTCGTGTCGATGACGATGTCGCGGCTTTTCGCCTCGGCATGGCAACCGATCATCAGCGAACTGGGGAACGGCCAAGGCTGCGAGCGATAATAGGTGACGCGTCCGCACAGGATGCCGGCTTCCTCGCGGGTCTCGCGGCGCACGGCATCTTCCAGCGACTCGCCCGGCTCGATGAAGCCGGCAAGGCACGACCACATGGTCGGCGCAAAGCGCGGTGAGCGGCCGAGCAGGCACTGGTCGCCGTCGACGATCAACATGATGACGACGGGATCGGTGCGAGGGAAGTGCTCGGTCTTGCAGGCTGGGCACAGCCGCTTCCAGCCGGCATCGACGGCGTCGGTCGCGGCGCCGCAGTTCGAGCAGAAGCGATGGCGTTGGTGCCAGTGCAGGATCGCCTTGGCTTCCGCGATCGGCGGCAGGTGATCGCCATCGACCAGACCCTGCACGGCGATCGAGCGTAAATCGGTGACGAGGAGATCGTCGCGCGCCTTCAGCGTCTCGGCGAGCGCCGGCGCCAGGCCGATCCCGAAGCGCGGGGCGCCGTCGAGATGACCGAGGAACACCGTTTCCTCGGTGGCGCCGAGGCCGCGCGCCTCAGCAAGCGTGAACAGTGGCTCGCTCGGCTCGCCCTTCCGGGCGACGATCATCTCGCCGCCGATGACATAGGCGCCGGCGCGCGGGTCGGCGGCCATGGCGTCGAGGGCCGCCCGATTCGTGCGCAACTCGGCAGCGCGGTCGAGACGGCTGTCGGCATAACCGAGGACGGGTTTGGGGCCGAGGATCGGCATGGGGCGGTCGGACATCGGCGCGGAAACTGGCATGGCCGCCCAAGGAGCGCAACGGCGCCGGTTCGCCGTCAGAGCCGGGCGGGTATGACGATCACTTGATGCCGAGTTGGTGCTGCAATGCCGTCACAAGGGCGTCGCGCGCCGCGGGTTCATAAGCCGTGGCCGGCGCCGCGCCCCAGACCGGCTTCGGCCAGGCAGCATCGGAACGGCGGCGGGCGATGACGTGCACATGCAGTTGCGGCACCATGTTGCCGAGCGCCGCGACATTGAGCTTGTCGCAAGGCACCGCGGCTTTGAGCGCGCGGGCGGAAGCGTCGATCTCGGCGGAGAGCGTCGCGCGATCGGCCGCGGTGAGGTCGAGGAGCTCGACGATATCCGGCCGCCGCGGGACCAGGATCAGCCAGGGATAATTGGCGTCGTTCGACAACAGCACGCGGCACAGCGCCAGGTCGCCGACGGGAACCGTATCGGCGGCGAGCTGGGGATGGAGAGAAAAGGCGTCAGACATCTGTCGTCCCGACCGAGCGTAAGCGATGAGCCGGGACCCATACGCCGCAGCCTATCGAGAGGGCACGGCGTATGGGTCCCCGCCTTCGCGGGGACGACGAATACCCGTCCTTTTCCCAATAGTCTCGGCCCTGCTTGCTTTCTCCCCCCATAACCCCGATATAGGGCCCGGGAGGTTGGCGGTGGACGAGCCACTCGCCAACCGGGTC
>JAHCKF010000373.1 GCA_026125925.1 Pseudolabrys sp. | reverse complement strand
GCGCGACTTAAAATTTACCTAAGCGGGCCGGGGCGATAAGGGGATCATTGGCCCGTTTGCGCTAACCTTTTGGTTACGGATTGGATGCGGCGCTCGAAGCCGAGTACCGCGCATTCCGAGCGCCGCCAGCCTTATATATAGGCCTGTTTTTGACTCTTTGCAGCGCCTCAGGAAATACGAGGCAGGGCCGAACACGCTGCGCCGGTATTTTGAAAGTTGTTTATTTATTAGGATTTGAACGCGCGCCCGACGGGAACCGGACCTCGGTGTGCCGGCGAGCGCCGCAAATAACAACGGGCGCGACATGCGCGCCCGTTGGTCGTCGCGATTTGGAGACGAACGGCGCTATGCCGCGGTCGGGCGCACGACGCGCTTGATCTTGTCCATCGTGTAGTCGGCGCCGTTGATTGACAGCAGCGGCGGATCCTGCGTCACGTCGACGGAGTCGACGACAGCCTGCACCTCGGTCGAGATGCCGACAGATTTGCCGCTGGCGTCTGTCGCGGTGACGCTCATGGTGTAGTTGCCGGCCGGCCAGGTCTTGCCGTCGGTGCCGTGTCCGTCCCAGGTGAATTTCTGCGGGCCCGGGTTGACGGGGAAGGTGCCGGTATAAGCGGTCTGCCCGGTCGCGTCCTTGATCGTCACCGAGGCGGTCGCGACCTTCGTGGCGTTGAAGCTCCAGGTCGCGCCGGTCGCGTCCAGCGCCGTGGTCGAGCCATCGACCACCACCGTCTGTCCGACATAGGCCAGCGCCGTCGTCTGCTGCGCACTCTTTTCCAGCGCCAGCAGGCTCGCCAATTGGTCGTTCGACTTCATCTGCTGTTCGACCTGCGCGAATTGCACCAGTTGCTGGGTGAACTGGTTGGTGTCGAGCGGCTCCAGCGGGTTCTGGTTCTGCAACTGGGTCGTCAGCAACTGCAGGAAGGTCGTGAAGTTGCTGGCGATCATCTCGTTGTTGGTCGCCGTCGACGAATTGCCCGACGTGCCGGTGCCGGTCGTCGTGCTCGAACCTGTCGGAATGACGCTCATGGCGCGGTCCTCGTGGAGCTGATCACACCCGGATATCCAGGCCGCCGGTGCGTGAACCGTTGGCGCCGTAATCGCGGGCGATGAAGGTGGCGGTCGCGGTCGTCGATTGATCGTCTTCGGCGGCCGGGCGGCTGGCCTGGCCGTGCTGCTGCCCCTGCTGCTGGTTGGCGGTCTGATCGCGCAGCGAGAACTGCAGGTTGTTGTCGGAAGTCTTCAATCCGGCGTCCTGCAGCGCGCGCTGCAGATCGGAAGTGTCGCGGCGCAACAGATCGAGGGTGTCGGAGCGGTCGGCGACCATGTGGGTGATGACGTTGCCGTCGCGATCGACATGCACTTTCACATGGATCTTGCCGAGGTCGGGCGGGTCGAGCCGGATGTCGAACTGGTTCTTCCCCGAGGCGATCTTGCTCGTCACCTCGATGGCGACGTTGGAGATCGACACCGGCGCGTCATCGCCGGCCGCCTTGGCGTGCCCACCGACGGCGGCGGCCGCCCCGGCCTGAGCGGTGTGCGTGGTCGGCGCCAAGGT
The DNA here is from genome assembly GCA_026125925.1 of Pseudolabrys sp. The sequence goes on along the minus strand of JAHCKF010000373.1, from coordinate 1,798 downwards.
CTGCGGCAGGGCAATATCGGGAGCTTTGGCGGCGGCCGCCGCCGGTGTCGGCGCGGCGGCGTCGGTAGCGGGCTTCTTGTCGCCGCCCTTGTGGCTGTTGCTGGCGAGCGCGGCGATGGCCTCGCCCTGCGCCGGCTTGGCGTCGCTCGCGTTCTTGGCATCGGTCGAGGCCGGCTGCGCTGCGTTCGGATCGAGCGCCGGCTGTGCTTGACCGGTGGCCTTGGTCTCGGCCGGCTTGTCGGCGGCAGCGGTCTTGGCGGCCTTGTCGGTCTTGTCGGTCTTCTCGGCCTTTGCATCCGGCTTGAGGCCCTGCGCCTTGGCGGCCAGCGCCGCGAGCGCCTGCGCATCCTCGGGCGTAAGCTCCGTTCCGGCACTGGCTGCCGGAGTGGCCGGCTGTTCGGCTGTCTTGCCGGCATTTGCCGCGGCGGCGCCGAGCGCGGCGGCGGCCTTGCCGGCGGTCTCGACCGCGCCGGTGGTGGCGGAAGCATCCGCAACCGCCGCGGCGGCTGGATCGATCGTTACGGCTACCGCCGTGGCGGTGGGCGCCGGAGTGGCGATCTGCTGGGCGGCGGCCACGGCCTGTTGGTCCGCGGCCGACGTCTGCGCGTCGCCGGCCGGCTTGTCGGCGCCGTCGTCCTTGGCGGCCTTGGTGTCGCCGCTGGCCTCGGTGGAAGCCTTGCCGGTCTTGGTCTCGGAGGCATCGCCGGCGGGCGCGCTGTCGGCCGCTTTGGCCGGCGCGTCGTCCGATTCGGTGCCCTGGTCATTGCGATCCGGGCGATCGGCCTTGGCCGGGGCGTCTGCACGGTCGTGGCGGGCCGCGGCGCGGGGCGGCGGGTCACGATCCCGGGCAGGGGCCTCGGTGCGGCTGGGGGCCGGCGGTTCCGGCGGGGCGTCGGGGATCGAGTTCAGGAGGTCGTCGAAAGTTCCGGCCGAACGCGACGACGCGCGGTCGGCGGTATAGCCCTGCCGGCCCGCCTGCGGGAACATAGCGCTAGCTGCGGTCGAATCGGACGCGACGTAAGACACTGGGAGACCTCCGGATTTCCTGCGCTTCAGACTGCAAGCGGCAGGCCATCCGGCGGCACGACAAATTCTGTGCTATTTCAATAGGTTAGGCTCGGAGGCCGTAGGTTCCGGGCAGGCCAATCTGGCCGGGCGGCAGGATTTGCCGGGGTGCGGGGGGCGCAGCGCTTTCATTCGCCACGAAGGCCCGCCATATCGGGGCGCTGCCATTCCTCACCCGGGGGCCGCCATATCGGGCGCTTTCATTCGTCACCGAGGGCCGCCATATGGTGTAAGAGAAGCCTATGTCCAACACGCTCGACCTCGCCAAGCGCCCGCAGGATACCCGTGTCGTCGTCGCCATGTCCGGCGGCGTCGATAGTTCGGTGACGGCTGCGCTGATGAAGGCCGAGGGCTACGACGTGGTCGGCGTCACCTTGCAGCTCTACGACCACGGCGCCGCGGTGCACCGCAAGGGCGCCTGCTGCGCCGGCCAGGACATCTACGACGCGCGGGCGGTGGCCGAGCGCATCGGCATTCCGCATTACGTGCTCGACTACGAAAGCCGCTTCAAGGAAGCGGTGATCGACCGCTTCGCCGAGAGCTACATCGCCGGCGAGACGCCGGTGCCCTGCGTTGCCTGCAACATGTCGATCAAGTTTCACGATTTGCTGCATACCGCGCGCGATCTCGGCGCCGATGTGCTTGCGACCGGACATTACGTCGCCTCGCGGCTGCTGCCGTCTGGCCGGCGCGGGCTGTTCCGCGCCCGCGAAGAGGACAAGGACCAGAGCTA
>JAHCKF010000372.1 GCA_026125925.1 Pseudolabrys sp. | reverse complement strand
CGATTACCCCGGCATCGGCCCCGAGCACGCCTGGCTGGGCGACATGGGCCGCGTGAAATTCCTGTCGGCGACCGACGAGGAAGCGGTGGCCGCGTTCCAGTTGTGCAGCCAGCTCGAAGGCATCATCCCGGCGCTGGAGCCGGCGCATGCGCTGGCGCGGGTCGTCGATCTGGCGCCGACGCTGCCGAAGGATCACCTGATGGTGGTCAATCTCTCGGGCCGCGGCGACAAGGACCTCGCCAGCGTGCAGGCCTGGCTGGAGGCGCGGAAGAAATGACCACCCGTATCGAAAAGCGCTTCGCCGCACTCAAGGATGAAGGCCGTGCGGCGCTCGTCACCTTCGTCATGTCTGGCGATCCGGATTATGAAACGTCGATGGCGATCATCAAGGCGCTGCCGCAAGCGGGCGCCGACGTCATCGAACTCGGCATGCCGTTCACCGATCCGATGGCCGACGGCCCCTCGATCCAGGCCGCCGGCGTGCGCGCGCTCAAGGCCGGACAGACGCTGAAGAAGACGCTGGCGATGGTGCGCGACTTCCGCAAAAGCGAGGCCAATACGCCGATCGTGCTGATGGGCTACTACAACCCGATCTACATCTACGGCGTCGACAAGTTTCTCGTCGATGCCAAGGAGGCCGGCGTCGACGGGCTCATTGTCGTCGATCTGCCGCCGGAGGAAGACGAAGAACTGTGCCTGCCGGCGCTCAAGGCGGGCCTCAACTTCATCCGTCTCGCCACGCCGACGACCGACGACAAGCGGCTGCCGGCGGTGCTGAACAACACCTCCGGCTTTGTTTATTACGTGTCGATCACGGGCATCACCGGCTCGGCGGCGCCCGACGCCGCCAAGGTGTCGGCGGCGGTCGGCCGCATCAAGAAGCACACCAAACTGCCGGTCGCGGTCGGCTTCGGCGTCAAGAACGCCGAAAGCGCCCGCGCCATTGCCGCCGGCGCCGACGGCGTCGTGGTCGGCTCGGCGCTGATCGACGCGCTGAAAAAGACGCTGGACGGCAATGGCAAGGGCGGCCCGGCGACGGTCAAGGCGGTGGCTGACCTCGTGGCCGACATCGCCAAGGGCGTGCGCGCCGCGGGGAAGGTCGCGGCGGAGTAGCGTCGTCAAACGGTGCGTCATTGCCCGCGAAAGCGGGCAATCCAGTAACCACAATTCGTTCATAGTGGCGCAGTAAACAAAGACGGCTTACATCCGGCGGACAATGCGCCGGAGCAAAAGGCGAGCTTTTCGATGAACTGGATCAACAACGTCGTACGGCCGAAGATTCGCAGCTTCCTGCGCCGCGACACGCCGGAAAATCTCTGGATCAAGTGCCCGGAGACCGGCCAGCTCGTGTTCTACAAGGACGTCGAGCAGAACCAGTTCGTGATTCCGTCGTCCGGCTATCACATGCGCATCTCGGCGCCGAAGCGCCTCGGCTCGATGTTCGACGGCGGGGAGTACGAGGACATCGCGCTGCCGGAAGTGCAGGTCGATCCCTTGAAATTCCGCGACGAGCGCCGCTACGCCGACCGCCTCAAGGATGCCCGCACCAAGACCGGTTATCAGGACGCGGTGAAGCTCGGCATCGGCCGCCTCGAAGGCCAGATGGTGACCATCGGCGTGCAGGATTTCGATTTCATGGGCGGCTCGCTCGGCATGGCGGCGGGCGAAGCCATCATCGCCGGGCTGGAGACCGCGGTGAAGCGCGAGACGCCGTTCATCATGTTCGCTGCCTCGGGCGGCGCGCGCATGCAGGAAGGCATCCTGTCGCTGATGCAGTTGCCACGCACCACGGTCGGCGTGCAGATGCTGCGCGAGGCCAAGAAACCCTACATCGTCGTGCTGACCAATCCGACGACCGGCGGCGTTACGGCGTCCTACGCCATGCTGGGCGACGTCCACATCGCCGAGCCGGGCGCGCTGATCGGATTTGCCGGCCCGCGCGTCATCGAACAGACCATCCGCGAGAAACTGCCGGCGGGCTTCCAGCGCGCCGAATATCTCGCCGAGCACGGCATGGTCGACATGGTCGTGCACCGCCACCAGTTGCGTTCGACGCTCGGGCAGTTGTGCCGGCTGCTGACCAAGGCGCCGGCTTACGCGCCGGCCGACAAGCAATTGCCGGCGGCGTGAGCACGGCTGAAGCTTCGTGCTATAGCTCTATTCCGTCATCCTGAGGTGCGAGGCAGCAAAGCTGCCGAGCCTCGAAGGACGACGGCCCATGAATCCAAGCCCGCCATCCTTCGAGGCTCGCTTCGCTCGCACCTCAGGATGACGGAGAGACGCCTGTAATGAACCCCGTCGATCTCATTCTCGCGCGGCTGACCGCGCTGCATCCCAAACGCATCGATCTGTCGCTCGACCGCATCGAGCGGCTGCTGGCTGCGCTCGGCCATCCCGAGCGCAAGCTGCCGCCGGTCATCCACGTCGCTGGCACCAACGGCAAGGGTTCGACGGTGGCGTTCCTGCGCGCCATCCTCGAAGCGGCCGGGCTCGCCGTGCATGTCTATACCTCGCCGCATCTGGTGCACTTCAACGAACGCTTCCGTCTCGGCAAAAAGGGCGGCGAGGGCGTTCTGGTCGGTGACGTCGAATTGTCGGCGGCGCTGGAGGAATGCGAGCGCGCCAATGGCGATGCACCGATCACGGTGTTCGAGATCACCACCGCCGCCGGCATGCTGCTGTTCTCGCGCCATCCGGCGGATGTGCTGCTGCTCGAGGTCGGCCTCGGCGGCCGATTGGATGCCACCAATGTCATCGACAAGCCGCTGGCTTCGATCATCACGCCGGTGTCGCTCGATCATCTCGAATTCCTCGGCGATACGATCGAGAAGATCGCGTTCGAGAAGGCCGGCATCATCAAGCCGGGCGCGCCGGTCATCGCCGCGGCGCAGCAACGCGACGCGCTCGCAGTCATCGAGCGCCAGGCGGCGCGCATGAAGGCGCCGATCCGCATTGCCGGCGAAGGCTGGACGGCGACGGAAGAGCGCGGCCGCTTGGTCTATCAGGACGACAACGGCTTGCTCGATCTGCCGGCGCCGAAACTGTTCGGCCGCCATCAGTTCGAGAATGCCGGCCTTGCCATTGCCGCACTGCGCGCCATCCCGGGCTTGAAGATTGCGCCGGCGGCGTTCGAGAATGGCATGACCAAAGCCGACTGGCCGGCGCGGCTGCAGCGCCTCGCCAGCGGCCGGCTGGTCGATCTGTTGCCGCCGGGTGCCGAGCTGTGGCTCGACGGCGGCCACAATCCCGACGGCGGCCGCGCCACCGCGGCGGCGCTGGCCGATCTCGAGGAGCGCGTGTCGCGGCCACTGGTCATGATCGTCGGCATGCTCTCGACCAAGGACGCCTCCGGCTTCCTGCG
>JAHCKF010000371.1 GCA_026125925.1 Pseudolabrys sp. | reverse complement strand
TGTCAGTCGCTCGGCCGGCGAGCGCGGCCGTTGATCGGGACCGGTCACCACACCCTTCCGGGCGACGCTGTTGCCTTCGTCGATCTTGATGTCGCTGTTAGAAGGTTCGAGCGCCGACATCTTCACATCGGGATCACCTGACGCGACCACGACCGGCGCTTCGCCCGGCGCCCATGGCGACAGCCGCTCGCGCTTGCCGGCCATCGGGTTGCCGCCGAAGAAAATTTTGTCGGGCGCCGTCGCACCCAATTTCGCGGCGGGCTTGTCCTGCGCCTCCGGCAGCACCGTCGCCGATGGCGCCGCGGTGAGTTCGTAATTGCGATAGAGCTGAATCCTCTTGTCGGCGTTGTCGCGCGACAGATCGACCAACGGACCTTGATCCGGCTCGAGCGCGGACAGCGCCGGCATGGGTGGCATCGGTTCACGGGCGCGCGACAGGAACGAATCGCGTTTGTCCTTGCGGTTGACCGTCGGGAACCGCAACGGACCTCGCGTGTCGCCCAGGGGCTGCGAGCCGAGCGAGCGCGCGATGTCGTTGGGATCGAAATTGGCCAGCGCATAGACCGGCGGCGCAGGAATCGCGGTTCCGATCGGCCGCGGCAGGCTGAACATGGCGGCGTGAATGGTGCCGAAGGGCGATGCGATGAGATGCTCGCGGGCGCGTTCGGCAACGCCGGGCTGCTGCACCAGGAGAGCGCCGAGATCTTGATAGCCGATGGCGTTCGGCAGCAGAGCGAAAGTGAACACGGCTGAAGTGAGCCAGCCGAGCTTCGCCGGCGCACGACGGCGCCGCTGCGATTTCACACTGTCCCGACGCGACGCCACGCCACAAACTCCCGCCCATCAATTACGATTGGGAGAATGCGTCAGCTTTCGTTATTGGCTGGTTAACCTTGAGCGGGTGTTAATCCGTGCGACCGCGGCATCGTTGTCGCAGGCACTCAAGACAATATTAACCCTATAGCAATCGGTCGCCGCCAGAATCCCCCGGTATTCCGATCTGCGCGGGACTTCATGGATCCTCTTTTGGACCCCTTTTCGCTGCTGACGAGCTTTGGCGGCCAGACCCTGCTCGGCGCCTTGAGCGCCGGATTGCTCGGCGGCACCCTCGTCTACTATCGGCGCCAGCGTACACGCTGCCAGCGGCTGTCGATCGCGCTCGACAACATGTCGCACGGCCTGAACATGTTCGACGGACGCGGCCGTGTCGCCCTGATGAATCGCCGCTACATGGAGATGTACCGGCTGCCGCCCGAGGTCGTGAAACCGGGCTGTTCGCTGCGTGACCTGATGGTCGAGCGCCAGAAGACCGGTCTGTTCAAGGGCGACATCGACGCCTATTGCGCCGACATCAAGGAACGCGCGCGCAAGGGCAACGACATGGGCGCTTATGTGCCGGCGAGCGACGGTCGCATCGTGCTCGCCAGGAACGAGCCGCTCGACGACGGCGGCTGGGTATCGACGCATGAAGATGTCACCGAGCAGCACAAGGCCGAGCTCGAGCGCGCGGCGAGCCGCGATGCCGAGCGCCGCCGTACGCTGATCGACGGCGCCGTCGCCGAGTTCCAGCCCCGCGTGGAAGAGATCTTGTCGCGCGTCGGCAGCAGCGCCGCCATTATGCACGCCACCGCGAACGGCCTGCTCGGTTCCTCCGACAAGACCTCGCATTGCGCCGACACCGCAGTCCACGCCTTCAACGAGGCCAGCGTCAATGTCGATACCGCGGCGGTCGCCACCGAGGAACTGTCGCAGTCGATCGCCGAGATCAGCCGTCAACTCACGCATACCAGCGACATCGTCCGCCTCACCACCGACGAGGCGCGTTCGATCGACGGCGATATCACCGGGCTTGCCGAAGGCGCGCAGAAAATCGGCGACGTGGTCAAATTGATCAGCGACATCGCCGGACAGACCAACCTCCTGGCGCTCAACGCCACCATCGAGGCCGCGCGCGCCGGCGAAGCCGGACGCGGCTTTGCCGTCGTTGCGTCCGAAGTGAAGTCGCTCGCTGTGCAGACCGCCAAGGCGACCGAAGAGATCGCCAATCACATCCACGCCGTGCAGGGCTCGACCGCCGGCTCGATCGAAGCGATCCGCAAGATCGCCGAACGCATGGCCGAGATCGACCGCTACACCACCGCGGTGGCGGCCGCGGTCGAAGAACAAAGCGCCGCGACCGGCGAAATTTCGCAGAACGTCGTCACGGCCGCGCGCGGCGCCGGACATGTCGTTTCGGTGCTGGGCGAAGTCGTCGCCGCGGCAAGCGAAACGCGGACCTCGGCCGATATCGTGCGCGAGGCCTCGCAGACGGTAGAGCGCGCCGTCGGCAACCTGCGTCTCGAGGTCGAAGACTTCCTCAAGCAGGTCGCGGCCTAGCGCGCCCTCTCCTTCTAAGCCTGACTCGCCGCCGCCTTGCCGAGCGCAGCCTGCGCCGCGGCCAGCCGCGCGATCGGCACACGGAACGGCGAGCACGACACGTAATCGAGCTTGGCCTGATGGCAGAACGCCACCGAGGCCGGATCGCCGCCATGTTCGCCGCAGATGCCGACCTTGAGCTTCGGCCGAACCTTGCGGCCACGCTCGACGCCGATCTTGACGAGTTCGCCGACGCCGTCCTGGTCGATCGACACGAAGGGATCGGCCGGCAGAATGCCGCGCGCGGTGTAAATGCCGAGGAAACTCGCGGCGTCGTCGCGCGAAATGCCGAAGGTGGTCTGAGTCAGGTCGTTGGTGCCGAACGAGAAGAACTCGGCAGATTCCGCGATCTCGCCGGCCATCAGCGAGGCGCGCGGCAGTTCGATCATAGTGCCGACGTCGTAAGTGAGCTTGGCGCCGGTTTCCTTCTGCACCGCCTCGGCCATCGCGTCGATGCGCGCCTTGACGAGATCGAGCTCGGCCTTGGTCGCGATCAGCGGCACCATGACTTCCGGCACCACCTTCTTGCCGGTGCGCTTGGTGACATCGGCGGCGGCCTCGAAAATGGCGCGCGCCTGCATCTCGGCGATTTCCGGATAGGCGATGGCGATACGGCAGCCGCGGAAGCCGAGCATCGGATTGAACTCGGCGAGCTCCTTGGCGCGGTCGGCGATCTTGCGGGCATCGACGCCCATCGCCTGCGCGACTTCGGCGATCTCTTCGTCGCCATGCGGCAGGAATTCGTGCAGCGGCGGATCGAGCAGACGGATGGTCACCGGACGACCGTCCATGATCTCGAACAATTCGACGAAGTCGCCGCGCTGCATCGGCAGCAATTTGGCGAGCGCGGCGCGCCGCGCCTTTTCCTCGTCGGCGAGAATCATCTCGCGCACGGCCTGGATGCGCTCGCCATCGAAGAACATGTGCTCGGTGCGGCACAGGCCGATGCCTT
>JAHCKF010000370.1 GCA_026125925.1 Pseudolabrys sp. | reverse complement strand
CGCCGCGCGCATCAAGCGGGAGCCGGATGAGCTCGTCATGCGCATCGTCGCCGGCTGGTCGGAACGCATCGACGCCAAGCGCGCCGCGGAACTCGGCTTCAAGGCGGAAAAGAACTTCGACGAGATCGTGAAGGCCCATATCGAGGACGAACTTGGCGGGAAGATTGCGTAATACCGATTGTTCTCCGCTCACCCCCGCGAAAGCGGGGGTCCAGTTCTGGTTAAAGACTGGATGCCCGCCTCCGCGGGCATGAGCGGACTAACCTATAAATCCGGGTTTTCGCTGGAATTGCGGGGCAACTTGCCCCTCCGGCCGCCAAACCTTACATTGGCGCCATGACCTACATCGACGCCGCCGTATCCCCCCAGCGCAAGACCGGGCAGATCAAGCTGCACGGCCCCGCCGCCTTCGAAGGCATGCGCAAGGCCGGGCAGCTCACCGCGCGCTGCCTCGACGTCCTGACGCCTTACGTCAAGCCGGGCGTGCCGACCGACAAGATCGACCGGCTCGTCTATGAATTCGGCATGGACCACGGCGCCCTCCCGGCGACGCTGATGTACCGCGGCTACCGGAAATCGACCTGCACCTCGATCAACCATGTCGTCTGCCACGGCATCCCGAGCGACAAACCGCTCAAGGACGGCGACATCGTCAATATCGACGTCACCCTGATCCTCGACGGCTGGCACGGCGACTCCAGCCGCATGTATCCGGTCGGCAATATTCCGCGCCGCGCCGAGCGCCTGATCGAAGTGACGCATGAATCGATGATGCGCGGTATCGCCGTCATCCGCCCCGGCGCCACCACCGGCGACATCGGCCACGCGATCCAGAGCTATGTCGAGGCGCAGCACATGAGCGTGGTGCGCGACTTCTGCGGCCACGGCCTCGGCCGGCTGTTCCATGACGAGCCGAACATCGTCCATGTCGGCCGTCCCGGCGAGGGCGTCGTGCTCAAGCCTGGAATGTTCTTCACCGTCGAGCCGATGATCAATCTCGGCCGTCCGCATGTGAAGGTGTTGTCGGACGGCTGGACCGCGGTGACGCGCGACCGCTCGCTGTCGGCACAGTTCGAGCACACGGTCGGCGTGACCGCCGACGGCGTCGAGGTCTTCACCTTCTCGCCCGCCGGACTCGACAAGCCGCCGTATAACGTCTGAACCGCCCTCGCCGCCTGCGGGGATTCCGCCTATAGTGCCCGCTCCGGTTGAGCTGGTGCGTGCACATGGCGGATCCCTTCAAAGCGGACGAGGAAGCAGGCGACACGCACGGCCTCGCCGAGGCCGCGCCGCATTATCACGGCCACCGCGAGAGGCTGCGCGAGCGTTTCCGCAAGGCCGGTGAAGACGCCGTAAGCGACTACGAACTGCTCGAGCTGGTGCTGTTTCGCACCATCCCGCAACGCGACGTCAAACCACTGGCCAAGGAGTTGGTCGCCAAATTCGGTTCCTTTGCCGAAGTGCTGGCGGCGCCGCGCGCGCGGCTGAAGGAGATCAAGGGCGTCGGAGACGCCGTCATCGACGACCTCAAGATCGTGCACGCCTCGGCCAAACGCATCGTTCGCGGCGAAGCCGGCAAACGCCCGGTGCTGTCGTCCTGGAGCAGCGTCATCGACTATTGCCGCGCCGCCATGGCCTATGAAGACAAGGAGCAGTTCCGCCTCCTGTTCCTCGACAAGCGAAACCAGCTCATCGCCGACGAAGTGCAACAGAAAGGCACCGTCGATCACACGCCGGTCTATCCGCGCGAGGTGGTGAAGCGCGCGCTCGAATTGTCGGCGACCGCACTCATCCTCGTGCACAATCATCCGTCGGGCGATCCCACCCCGTCGCGCGCCGACATCCAGATGACGCAGGCGATCATCGAGGTGGCGAAGCCGCTCGGCATCGCCGTGCATGATCACATCATCGTCGGCAAGGACGGCCACGCCAGCCTCAAAGGCCTCAAGCTAATCTGACCCTGCCTCTTGCGGCCATCTGGCGCGGGACGTCGCCATTTTGACAGCCGCGAGCTGCTATAAGGGCGTCAGGATCGGAAGGATGCCCACATGGCCGCGATGACGACCCCACAATCGACGCCCACCTGGACCTGGGCCTGGCCGGCCGCCGCCTATGTGGTGCTGGCCGGCACCTGGCTCGCCGGCAGCGGCAATATTATTTCAGCAATCGCCGGCATCGTTCTGTTCGGCACCGTGTTCGCGGCTGTCTACCATGCCGAGGTCGTCGCGCACCGCGTCGGCGAGCCGTTCGGCACGCTGGTGCTGGCGCTGGCCGTTACCGTCATCGAAGCGACGCTCATCGTCTCGGTGATGATCGCAGCGCCGCTGGAGAAAGCCGGACTGGCGCGCGACACCGTCTTCGCCGCGATCATGATCGTGTGCAACGGCATCGTCGGCGCCTGCCTGCTGATGGGCGGCGCGCGCCATCACGAACAGGGCTTCCGGCTTCAGGGCGCCAGCGCCGCGCTCGCCGTATTGGTGGCGCTGAGCGGCCTTACTCTGATCCTGCCGAATTATGCCTCGCGCGAACTCGAAGCGCTTTACAGTACGCCGCAGCTTGTCTTTGCCGGCATCGTGTCGCTGATCCTGTACTGCTCCTTCGTCTTCATCCAGACGGTGCGGCATCGCGACTACTTCTTGCCGCTCGAGGGCGGCGACGATGACACGCATGCGCCGCCGCCGAGCGCGCGCGTGACGATGGTGAGCGCCGGCCTGCTGGTCGTCTCGCTGGTCGCTATCGTCAGCCTCGCCAAGGTGCTGACGCCGGCCGTCGAAATCGGCATCGCCAATCTCGGCGTGCCGAAAGCCGTGGTCGGCATCGTCATCGCCGCGCTGGTGCTGCTGCCGGAAGGCCTGGCCGCGCTCAATGCGGCGCGCAAAAACCGGCTCCAGACCAGCCTCAATCTAGCGCTCGGTTCGGTGCTCGCCACCATCGGCCTAACCATTCCGGCCGTCGCCGTCGTGTCGATCGTCCTGCAACAGCCGCTCGAGCTCGGCCTCGGAGCCAAGGATCAAGTGCTGCTGGTGCTGACCCTGACCCTCGGCATCATCACCTTGGGCACCGGTCGCACGACCATGCTGCAAGGCATCGTGCACCTCGTCATCTTCGCGGCGTTTTTGTTCTTCGCGGTGGTGCCGTAACGCGGCGGCCTACTTCCGCACCAGGGTCATTGGCGTCGCGCTTTCCGGAATGCGCTGCCAGGTGTCGGTGTCATTCTCGACAAAGCGCCACGGGGTGCCGCCCTGGGCCGGCAACAGCAGCAATTCGCCGCCATCGATGCGCCAGCGCGCGAACTGCTGTCTGGCGATATCGTCGCGGCAGCCGGGCTTGATGACGAGCTTCATACCGTCGCCCTCCACCGCCGCCGCCAGCGATATTTCGCAT
>JAHCKF010000037.1 GCA_026125925.1 Pseudolabrys sp. | reverse complement strand
AGGCTGTCCTGGGTCGGGGCTACGGCCGCAACCTGACGCGGCGCCGGCTGGCTGATCGGGGCGGATTCGACCGCGCCCGGACGCTGGTGCGAGGCCAGCACATAGCGATTGCCGGCCACCACCGGTTCGGCCTCGGCTGTTTCGACCTCTTCGCGCGCAACCGCTGGACGCTGCGCCATCGGTCTCGAATCGAGCAGGCTCGGGGCAAACGACGGATCGGCCGACGCGACCGCGACCCGTTTGGCCGGCTCGCGCGGCTGCACCGCGGCGACAGCGGTCGGCCGGTCATGAACCGGACGGCCGTTTTCCCGCAAGGTCGAGGCCAATTTCATGTCGTCGGAGCCGGCGAGCGGCGCCTTGCCCACATATTCGACCCGCACCTTGGCGATGCCGTGGCCGTGGAATTCGAGCAGCTTCGCCGCCCGCGTCGACAGATCGATGATGCGGTCATGCGCGTAAGGCCCGCGATCGTTCACGCGCACGATCAGCGAACGATGATTGCGCAGATTGGTGACGCGGACATAGGACGGGATCGGCAGCGTCGGATGCGCCGCGCTGATCGACGTCATGTCGAAAATTTCGCCGTTCGCGGTCTTGCGGCCGTGGAAGTCGTCGCCGTACCAGGAGGCGATCCCCTCCGCCTTGTAGCGTGGGTTTTCCTCGGGGACGTAGACGCGGCCGGCAACCGTATAGGGCTTGCCGACGCGATAGCGGCCGCCGCCTTTCGGCACCGGCTGGCCGGGCTCGACGACGCGCGGGCTCGAGGCGACGCCCCATTTCGGATCGATGCGCGATGAGCTGCCGGAACAATTGGCGAGCAGCAGCGAACCCATGGCCAGCGCCGACAGGCGCAGGCATAGACCGAGACGGCCGCTCTCACCCGAAACTGGCATGCTTGGAATGGTGTCCCCGAAGACTTGAACGGTCAGATTAACCTCAATCGCGCAATTTTTGAACCCCGGCGGCGCGGTCTTGGTAAACGATTGGTACCGGCCAGGATTCGGGGCCGATTCGAGACAAATCGTTGGTGTCCCGGATACTTAAAGCCGCAGCCTCTTGCAAGCGCCGCCTGCTTCGACCATTGAATGAGCGCGCGGGCGACCCGCGGAACCGGGCGGCGATACCGCGGTGCGGCCTTGACCGGCCACATCCGCCGGATTGCAACGGCGAACCGCGGGCGATGCGGCGAGTCAGACGATAAGTCAGGCGGCAAGCCCGGCGGTAAGTCAGGCGCACAGCCAGAGTGGAAGGGTGGCCGAGTGGTTTAAGGCACCGGTCTTGAAAACCGGCGTGGGTGCAAGCCCACCGTGAGTTCGAATCTCACCCCTTCCGCCAATCGCCGTTTTTCTCCCTCACCGCGGAATGACCGGCAGCAGCAGGTAGCTCTCGCTCTCGCCGCCGGTGACGATCGAGCAGATGCCGCCGAATTCCGCCGCCGGGCGGTCGGCCGGGTCGTTGTGCAGAATGCGGCCGGGCACGCCCTCGAACTCGAAATCCCGGCCCATGATGGTCAGCGCCAAAGTGTAACCCTTCGGGCAGACCAGGCTGGTCGGCAGGATCTCTACATCGATGGTGTAACGCGCCCCTGGCTCCAGCTTCTGCACCTCGTCGTGGGTCAGATACGGCCGATAGGGCAGCGTACGCTCCCGATCCTGCTTGCGATGCGAGGCGCGCAGCCAGCCGCGCGAGATCGGCGTCGGCTCATGGGCGCCGGTCAGGATCACCTCCCGGCCGGCCGGGTCGAAGGCGCGCAGCACGGCGAAGATGTCCATGTCCGTCGTTGATGACGCGATCGTCAGCCGCGCGGCGACATAACCGGTGAACTCAAGATCGGCTTCGAGTGGCGGCGTGCGAAACGTGGCGCCCTCGCCCATCGCCTCATACTGCGCCACGGCCTCCCCCGCTCGCTTCTCGAGGCGCAGCGCGGCGGCATCGGCATCCAGATGGAATTTCGTCCAGACCGTATCCTTGAGCGGCCAGGCGTCGCTCTTGCGCACCGTGGCGCCGTCGTGCACGTCGCGGATTTCCAGCCGCAGCCGCGGTTCGCGATCCCAGCCATTGTCGTCGCCGCGCAGGAAGTGGCCGAAGAAGCGCTGCTGCAGGGTGACGTAGTCCGGCATGTAGAAGCTGTCGAAGTGCGTGCCGATATGCATCGACAGCCATTTGTCCTTCGTGCCGGCTTCGACGAAGCCGGCGATATTGCCGCGCAGATGCACGCCCGGCCCGCCCCAGTTGCCGGCAGACAGGACCGGTACCTCGATGGCCGACATGTCCGGCGTGCGGCCCTGATGCCACTGATCGCACAGAAAATGGCGCCGGTGATTTCCGGGGTGATCCTCGCGATTGCTCTTCAGCATGTCGTCGCTAAGGGCGGGCCCCGTGGAGCGCTCGCCGGTGTCGGCATCGACATAATGGCTGGCGCCATTGCCGTGCTGGTTCACCAACACCTGCCGCGGCCACCACGCCGAGGTAAAGGTGTTCGAGAAAATGCCGCCATGGTGGCTGGCATCGCGATAATGATCCCAGTGACCTTCCCATGGACAGATCGCGGCCAGATGCGGCGGCCGCATCGCCGCCGCTTTCCATTGATTGATGGCGAGGTAGGAAATGCCGAGCAGCCCGATCTTGCCGTTCGACCAGTCCTGTACGCCGGCCCATTCGATCAGATCGAAATAGTCCTGGTCCTCGCGCGGCTGCCGCGGATCGAGGTAGCCGGGCGATTTTCCGGTGCCGCGCGCGTCGGCGACGACAATGACGAAACCCTTCGGCACCCAGCGCTCCGGGTCCGGAATTTCCCAGCGCAGGAAACGGCCGCTCGAGCCGTTGCGGGCAAGATCGGGGTAGGTCTTCGTCAGCTTGTCCCACTGCGGCTTGAAGCCGTGACTGAAGTGAACATCCTTGGCGTAGACGCCGTGCGACATGACGACGGGATAGCGCCCGGGCATGGCCGGCCGGAAGGTGTTGACGCGTAGCGACAGGCCGTCGCTCATGCGCACCGCGACGTCCTTCTCGAAGATCATCGCGGCGCCGCACTCCAGCGTTACGGTTTCGCTGCTGGGCGCGATCTCAATTTTGGTTGTCGGCATTTCCGATTACGTCGTCTGCTACTGTCCAGGAATGATGCGCAATGGAACGATCTATTTCGGCCGCAGGCCGAGCTCGTCCATCAAGCGGCCCTGCTCCTGGTAGTCCTTCTTGATATAGGCGGCGAACTCCTCAGGCGTGGAGCCGACGGTGTAGAGGCCGTTTTGCTCAATGATGCCCTTGAGCTCCGGCGTCGCCAGCGCCTTTACGGTCTCGCGATAGATGCGATCGACGCGATCCTTCGGCGTGCCGGCCGGAAACAGGATGCCGAAATAGCCGGTGAGGCTGTAGTCAGCGACGCCTGCCTCGGCCATCGTCGGCACATCCGGCAAAGCCGGCGAACGCCGGTCGCCGGTGATGGCGAGCGCCTTGAGCTGCTTCTGGTTCACCATGCCCACCGCCGTGATCAGCGAGTTGAAGGTCATGCTGACAGTGCCGGCCATGACGTCGGTGAGCAAAGCGGGATTGTTGTATGGCACCGCGATCATCTTGATGCCGGTACGCTGCTCGAAAAGCCGGCCGGCGACATGCGTCAGGTTGCCATAGCCTGAGGTGGCGTAAGTCAGCACGCCCGGCTTGCTCTTGGCCTCCTTGATAACATCGGCAACCGAGTTCGCCGGCATGTTGGTCAGAAGCGCCAGGCCGTATGAGCCCGCGAGTGCTGTGATCGGCGCAAAGTCTTTCAGCGGATCGTATTTGACATCCTTCGAGGCGTGCGGATTGGCGGTGAAAGATCCGGTCGTCAGCAACATTGTGTAACCGTCGGGCGCCGAGGTCGCGACGTTGACGGTGGCGATGATGCCGTTCGCGCCGGGCCGCGGTTCGACGATGACGGCCTGGCCGAGATATTCGCTGAGCTTCTGCGCGAGTCCTCGCGCTAGCACGTCGGTTGAACCGCCGGCCGGGAACGGCTGAACGATTTTGATCGTGCGGCTGGGATAGGTCTCAGCGCTGGCAACGTTGGCCGTTGCAAAGACCGTGATCATCGCGGCGACATGAAAAACCATTGTCAGCCTGCCGACGGAATGCAAGCATCGTCGAGACATCGGGCGGTTTCCTCCGCGGCATCTTCTCAGGGTTGAGTGCCGTTTTTCTAAGTAAACCGTAAGATGGGGCGTCGAGCGCGGCAACTCGCGTTCGCGGACCCTGACGGCGGAGGGCGTGATGCTCAGAAAAGTCCCGAAACAAGGGCGCTCCGAGGAGATGGTGTCCTGCATTCTTGCCGGAGCGGCTCGCGTTTTGCGGCGCACGCCGCTGGCGAGCGCCACCACGAACCATATTGCCGAGGTCGCCGGCGTCAGCGTCGGCTCCCTCTATCAGTATTTCGACAGCAAGGAGACGATCGCCACGACGCTGTTTCGCCGGCATCTTGTGGACAGCGCGCAACTCCTGCGCCGCGTCCGCACCGAGTCGCGCGGCTACTCCACCGAGAAGCGGCTACGGATGCCGTTCGTGGAATTGCTCAGGGATCATCGATCCGATCTCGAGCTCCATCAGAATTTGATGGGCGTGATGGAGACGTCGCGACCGACTGCGGAAACGCAAATCCTGATCAAAGATATCGTGGGCGAACTTGCGGCCGTGCTGGGCGAAGAATTTCCATCGGTCGCACCGAACGAGATCAGGCTGTGCGCCGCTTTACGGCAGCGCTACAGCGTGATTCTTGTGCACAGCGCGATGATCGATCCGGCGCTCGATCGAGACAGCATCGTGCTCGATCATTTTGATTCACTGAGCAAAGCCAATATCAGGGCACTTGGCGCCCGGCGCCGCTCACGTCGACGCGCGCCCGCGTCGTAACGGCCGGACATCCCGCCCGCTTTTCGCGCTCAGTCCCTCAACGGCTTCGACAGTTTCAGGCCGAGGAACGGCATGGCGCCGTCGTCCTCACGGCGCAAGGTCGCGGCGCCGGGCGGCGGCGCGGGCGAATTCGACGACGGCGGCGTGCCGCTGAAGTCGAGCTTGAACGTGCGCTGCTCGGTCTGCACCGGCGCCTTCCTCTTGTCGCGCGCATTGCCGCCATCAGCATGCGCCGGGCCGGTTACGACGGCCAGCAACGCCAGCGAGCCCAACGCACGCTTGAGCCAGTCGCCAAGTTCCATGTCTCGCTCTCCCCCGTATTCGATACGCCGTGTTCGATTCTCGGCGGAGGGCGTGAATAATTCGTTTGCCGGCCCAAACTGTGGCGACCGGCGGCGCGATCGCCGTGCGCGGGGTGACGGGCCTCACGCCTTCTTCTGCACCCAGAACACGTACATGTTGGCGAAGATATCGGGATTGGCGCGCTCATATTCGTCCCAGCGCGCCAAATCGGTGAGCGGCCAGCCGCGGCGCTGAAATTCGGCGCGGTGGTGCTGGTGCAGCGCCTGGTTGGCGAATTCGAAGCCGATGAAGTCGAGATCGTTGGCGGCAACGAAATCGGCAATCTCGGGAATGGTGAACTGCACTTCGTGGACGTGGAAAATGAGATCACGCACTTCGCTGGTGGTGAAGAAATCGCGCAGCGTCATGAAATTGAAATGCTTCGGCCGCGCGAACAGATCCTGCCGCGCCTGCCGGATGCCGTCGGCCGTCGCCGGATAGCCGCGCGCGGCGACGAGCTTTCGCGCTTCGTTGATCTCCGCCCGCGCATGAGCGCTGTAGAGCCCGACCTGCATCAGCGCGTTCGGCCGCATCAGCTTGATCAATTCGCGCCAGCCGCCGAGCGGATCGCCCATGTGGTGCAGCACGCCGCCGGCATTGATGAAATCGAAGTCGCGGCCGATCGAGCCGATCGACGCGATGTCGGCCTGCGCGAACTCGATCCTGTCCTTGAGCGCCGCCGGCGTCTTGCGTTTGGCGGCGGCGAGGCTGGCAAGGCTCAGGTCGATGGCCAGCGTTCTGGCGCCCGCAAAACTTTGCGCGATCTCGAGCGCGATGCGGCCGGTGCCGCAGCCGGCGACGAGGATGTCGTGGCTGTCGCTTTTGCCGAGCGGGCGGAACGGCGTCGCCGGAAACTGGTGGCGAATGAGATCGTCGAGCACCATCGGCGGCGGCGGCGAGGACAGACGCACCCAGCGCGGATAGGGATTTTCCTCGTACTGCGCGCGCACTTTTGCGCTGACGCCGTCGCCGATCGGCGTCAGGCGCGGCAGCGCCGCGCGCAAGCCCGCTTCCTCGGCCGGCTCGCGCACCTGCTGGGTAACGACACCATCGACGGCCGACGGCCACTTGCGCTGCGTCAGGCTGCCGGCGCCATCGAGCGCGCCGAGCGGCTCATACATCGCCAGCACCGCGATGCGCAGCGGCGGCACCGCCTCACCGCGCGCCAGCGCCCCGGCGACCAGACCTCTCAGCTTGTCGATGCCGGCGCGCTCCGGCGCGGTGACGGCGAAGACGTATTCGTTGATCCAGCACTGCCGCGCCAGCGCCGCGGCGAAGGCGACGATGTCGCCGTTCGCTTTCGGATCGTCACCGAGCGCCGTGTCGATGAAACCGGCACGCACCGCGGTCAGCCACCGCTCGAAAGCGAGATCGCGCACCACCGTGCTCTCGAGCACCGTGCGGAGATAAGGGTCGGCGGCGACGG
This sequence comes from Pseudolabrys sp., assembly GCA_026125925.1. The sequence continues at coordinate 8,683 of JAHCKF010000037.1, read as the reverse complement.
CGCCGATGTCGTGCGGGGCGTTAGTGCGCGCGGCTGCGGTCGTCACGGGTGGTGTCGCTGGAATAGGCGGCAAGACCGGCGGCGAAGTCCGGCAGCAGGTTCTTGAGCGTCGCCAGCACGCGGTCGAACTGGTTGAGCGTCTGCGGCGCGATGCGCGCGAGCTCAGCATACTGGACCGACGCCTTGTCGCGCTTGCCTTGCGCCAGATAGAGCGCGGCAAGCCGGTCGCAGGCCGGCGCGTGGCGCGGATCGGCGCTCAGCGCCTTCTTGTAGAGGCTGGCGGCGAGTGGAAGATCGCCTTGGCGCTCATGGCCAATCGCGCGCTCGAACAGGGCCGCTGCCTCGCCGGCCATCGAAGGCGACGTACCCTGCCTTTCGGCGATGCGCCGCTGCGTGCGATTCATGGAGCGTTCCCGGTTCCGGGTCCGCTGCGCCAGCCGCGAACCTTGCCGCCACCGAATGACGGCCTTGGTCCCGATATAGAGCGGCAGGTATCCTCGTGAACTGGAAACCGCGCGGCGAAAGGTTCTGTATATGCAAACAGTCGCCGTTTTTATTCGACCGTTATTGTTCCTTTTCCGTATCGCGCACGTGAATAACGGCCGATCAGTGCCGCGTCACGGGCGTTCCGCTTCGTTGCTGTGATGGCTGTGCTTTGTTCGGCCGCTTAACCAAGGCCGGTCGCGGTGTGCCCGAGTTCCCTAGAAATCGAGCGGCAACCACGGCCCGCCGGAGGTACGGCAGGTGCGCTGGCAATAGCGGTCACAATCGTCAGTCAGTTTGAGACATTGGCCCTGACTGTCGCGCTCGAGGCACTGCGTCTGCCCCCAGGCGCAATAGGCGCCGCAGTCGCGCCAGCACGCGCTCGAGGCCCACACCGCCTGGGCGCGCTCGCTGCGGGCGAACGGCAGGCTGATGCCGGGCGCCGCCGCGGTGATCCGCGGCTTGAGGTCTGCCGCGTTCGCGGGCGTCGCCAGCGACAGGCAGGCGAAGCCCATCGCCATCGCGGCCGCCATCATCGCTCGCGCCATCCGTCTCATGCCACATTCCTTTTCCGCCCTGACGATAGCGGCAAGCCGGCACGGACGCCATATCAGCCGGCATGCGCGGGCCCAGCCATCCCTGCCCCAGTTCGGCCAAACACGGTTGCGAACCATGTGGAACCCGAACTTTCAACCGGCGGCGCCGATTGATACACACGGGGTATCCGGCTGGAATCGGGCTTTTCCGAAACGGCCTGGGGGCGCAACGCAGCACGCTTAAGGCCAAGCGGCAGGATCGCCGGGCGGCGTGCGATGGAGACTGATCACGTGACGATCGCCGAGCAGAACAAGGGCGCAGAGCCCTCCCAGCAATTTGGCACCGCCGGCATCGCGCCGATGGCGCGGCCGAGCGCGGTGACGCGTTTCTTCATGGGCGTCGTCGCTTTTGCCGAGCGGCTCAACCTGCGCTTCACCAAGGTGGGCAACCCGCCGATCTACGACAAGGCGGTCTTCCCTTGGGCGAAGGAAATCGAGAAGGAATGGCCGGCGATCCGCGCCGAGCTCGACAAGGTGCTCACCCGCAAGGACGAGCTGCCAGGCTTTCATGAGCTCGCCACCGACGTCTCGACCATCAGCCAGGACCGCGGCTGGAAGACGTTCCTGTTGTCCGGCTACGGGTTCAAGTCGGAACAGAACATCAAACAGTGTCCGGAGACCTGGCGCATCTGCCAGAAGATCCCCGGCCTCATCACCGTGATGTTCTCGATTTTCGAGCCGAACAAGCACCTGCCGCCGCACCGCGGGCCGTATAACGGCGTGCTGCGGCTGCATCTCGGCCTCATCGTCCCGGAGCCGCGCGAGAAACTCGGCATCCGCGTCGAGAAGGAGGTCTATCGCTGGAAGGAAGGCGAAGCGGTCATCTTCGACGACGCCTTCGAGCACGAGGCCTGGAACAACACCGACAAGGTGCGCGTGGTGCTGTTCGTCGATTTCCGCAAACCGCTGGCCTTCCCGGCCAACCTGATCAACTGGCTGCTGCTCAATGTGGCGGTGTTCACGCCCTTCATCCGCGAGGGCATGGACAACCAGAAGGCCTGGGAGAAGAAGTTCTACGAGGAAGCCGAGGCGCTGCGGAATCGCTGAAGCCGAAGGCAACCCAGTAGCCTGTCATCACCGGGCCGCCGCGAAGCGGCGTGACCCGGTTATCCCGCTTAGGGACGCACGGTTTTTGCCCGCCTAAGCGAGATGGCCGGGTCAAGCCCGGCCATGACATTCCCCCCGGCCTCGGCCTTGCCTTCCCGCCCTTTGCCCTCTACCTCCTCCCGCATGCTCGACACGCCCGCAAAACCCGCCCCGGATACCGGCGGCCAAACCGATGGCCTTGCCGCCCCCAAGGTGAGCTTCGTCTCGCTCGGCTGCCCCAAGGCGCTGGTCGATTCCGAGCGCATCATCACGCGCCTGCGCGCCGAGGGCTATGAGCTGACGCGCGAGCACAAGGGCTCCGATCTCGTCATCGTCAACACCTGCGGCTTCCTCGATTCCGCCAAGACGGAGTCGCTCGACGCCATCGGTCTGGCGCTCAAGGAAAACGGCAAGGTCATCGTCACAGGCTGCATGGGCGCCGAGCCGGAGAACGTCACCAAAGCGCATCCGAACGTGCTGGCGATCACCGGGCCGCAGCAATACGAAAGCGTGCTCGACGCCGTGCATCGCGCGGCGCCCCCGAAGCACAATCCTTATCTCGATCTGGTGCCGCCGGAAGGCATCAAGCTGACGCCGCGGCACTATGCGTACCTGAAGATTTCCGAAGGCTGCAATCATCGCTGCACCTTCTGCATCATTCCCAAGCTGCGCGGTGACCTCGTCTCGCGTCCCGCCGCGGATGTCATGCGCGAGGCCGAACGCCTCGCCATGGCCGGCGTCAAGGAACTGCTGGTCATCTCGCAGGACACCTCGGCCTACGGCACCGATATCAAATACGCGTCGAGCTCATGGAAGACCGCCGGCGGCGAGACGCGCGAGGTGCGCGCCAAATTCCTCGATCTTGCCTCGGCGCTGGGCGAGCTCGGCATCTGGATCCGCATGCACTACGTCTATCCGTATCCGCATGTCGATGAGGTCATCCCGCTGATGGCCGATCGCAAGATCCTTCCCTATCTCGACATCCCGTTCCAGCACGGCTCCCCCGAAGTGCTGCGCCGCATGAAGCGGCCGGCGCATCAGGAGAAGACGCTGGAGCGCATCGCGCGCTGGCGCGAAATCTGCCCCGACATCACGCTGCGCTCGACGTTCATCGTCGGCTTTCCCGGCGAGACCGATGCCGAGTTCGAGACGCTGCTCGAATGGCTCGATGAAGCCTCGCTCGACCGCGTCGGCTGTTTCAAATACGAGCCGGTCGCCGGCGCTCCGGCCAACGCGCTGGACAATCCCGTGCCCGACGAGGTCAAGGCCGAGCGCTGGCACCGCTTCATGGTCGCGCAGCAGAAGATCTCGGCCCGCCGTTTGAAGCGCAAGGTGGGCACGCGCCAGCCGGTCATCATCGACGAAGCCGGCCCCACGGTCGCCAAGGGCCGCTCGATGGCCGACGCGCCGGAGATCGACGGCAATGTCTATGTCGCCAGCCGCCGCCCCTTGCGCGTCGGCGAGATCGCGACCGTAAAGATCGAGCGCGCCGACGAGTACGATCTGCACGGCACCGCCGTCGGGTTTTGAGGCCGGCACCTTCACTATACGAACGCCGCCGCGCACGCGCTTTCCCCTCTCCCCTTGAGGGAGAGGGTGTCCGAGCGGAGGCGAAGCCGAGCGAGGACGGGTGAGGGGTCGGCGCTCAACCGATGCTCTGACCCCTCACCCGGCTCGCCCTTCGGGCTCGCCACCCTCTCCCACAAGGGGAGAGGGAAAGAAGAAGCGACAATGTCGCGGCCAGCCCAATTGACAAGGATCAACACCAGCCGATGCTCGCGCGCGATGCTGTCACACAAGCCCGGGACTGAAATACCGTGTTGATCGCGCTCTTCGCTGACATCCATGCCAATCGCCAGGCCTTCGAGGCCTGTCACGTCCATGCGCGTGAACAAGGCGCCGAGCGCATCGTGCTGCTCGGCGATTATGTCGGCTATGGCGGCGATCCCGACTGGGTGATGCAGCGCGTGATGAACCTCGCCGATGACGGCGCAACACTGGTGCTCGGCAATCACGACGCCGCGGTCGGCGGCTCGGCCGACGGCATGAACCTCGAGGCGCGCATCGCCATCGAATGGACGCGCACCGAACTCGGCAAGCCGGCGCGCGACTTCCTCGACGCCCTGCCCCTGACCCAGACCGATGGCCGCCGGCTCTATGTGCATTCAGAGGCCAGCGATCCGAAGAAATGGATCTATGTCACCGGCACGGCGGAAGCGGCCCACAGTCTGATGGCCACGCAGGCGCATCTCACCTTCTGCGGACATGTGCACCGGCCGGCGCTCTACTGCCTGTCGGCCACGGCGAAGCTGATCGGCTTCACCCCGACGGCCGGCGTCGCCATTCCGCTGCTGCCGGGGCGGCGCTGGCTCGCCGTGCTGGGCGCGGTCGGCCAGCCGCGCGACGCCAATCCGGCGGCGGCCTATGCCATCTACGACACCGAACACGCCGAACTGACCTATCTGCGTGTGCCCTACGACATCGAGGCGGCGGCTGCCTGCATCCGCAAGCAGGGCCTGCCAAGCTGGCTTGCCGACCGGCTCTTCCAGGGGAAGTGACATGGTCAAGCCGCTGCACGAAGCCGGCGTGGAGATCGACGGTTTCCGCCTCGACGAACTCGTGCATCGCGGCGGCATGGCGATGCTGTGGCGCGTCAGCAAGCCGGGCCTCGGCGGCCCGATGCTGATGAAAGTGCCCCGCATCGGCGAAGGCGCCGATCCCGCGGCGATCGTCGGCTTCGAGATGGAGCTGATGATCCTGCCCCGGCTCGACGGCGCGCACGTGCCGAAATTCATCGCCGCCGGCGACTTCGCGCAGCAGCCTTATCTGGTCATGGAGGCGATCGACAGCCCGTGCCTTTTGAAGCGCCTGCCCGATCTGCCGCTGCCTTGCGACGAGGTGGCGCGGCTCGGCGTGCAGATCGCCGAGGCGCTCGACGACCTGCATCGCCAGCACGTCGTGCATCTCGACATCAAGCCGAGCAACATCCTGTTCCGCCCCAGCGGCGAAGCGGTGCTGATCGACTTCGGTCTGTCGCATCACGACCAGTTGCCCGACCTGATGCAGGAGGAATACCGCGTGCCGTTCGGCACCGCGCCCTACATGTCGCCCGAGCAGTTGCGCGGCATCCGCAACGAGCCGCGCAGCGACCTGTTTGCCCTCGGCGTGCTCTTGTACTTCTTCTCGACCGGTGTGCGGCCGTTCGGCGAAAGCGAAACCTTGCGCGGCATGCGCCGCCGGCTATGGCGCGACCCGGTGCCGCCGCGCGCGCTGCGCGCCGATTATCCGCCGTGGCTGCAGGAGATCGTGCTGCGATGTCTCGAGGTCGAGGCCGGCCGCCGCCATCCGACCGCGGCGCAGCTTGCCTTCGATCTCAGCCACCCCGAACAGGTGAAGCTGACGGCGCGCTCGGAAAAGCGCGACCGCGATGCCTTCACCACGGTGATGCGCCGGCGATTCAACACCGACTTGACAGCGCAACGCCGCGCGCCGGTGACCGAGCACCTGACGTCGGCGCCGATTGTCGCGGTCGCCGTCGATGTCGGCGCTGACGCGGCGCCGATCAACGCCGCGCTGCTCGACGTCACCGCGCGCATGCTGGCGACGCTGCCGGAGGCGCGTCTGGCCTGCCTCAATGTGCTCAAGTCGAACGCCATCGCGCTCGACTCCACACTCGACAAGGAAGGCCACAATAAACAGATCGACCGGCTGGTGCGGCTGAAGGCCTGGGCGGCGCCGCTCAAACTCGACGAGCGTCGTCTCACCGCCCATGTGCTCGAAGGCGGCGACCCGGCTGGCGCAATCCTCGACTTTGTCACCGCCAACCGCGTCGATCACGTGCTGATCGGCGCGCGTCAGGATTCATTGCGCCGCCGTGTGCTCGGCAGTGTGTCGGCCAAGGTGGCGACCGACGCGGCCTGCAGCGTCACCATCGTGCGCGCGCCGCGGGTTCCCGAAACGGCGGCGTGAGCGGTTCCCTGGGAACGGATGGAACTGCGGCGCGTTGTTTGAACTCCATCAACATCGGAGTTTGAAACCATGAAGCGCGCGACCGTTCTGGGCGCCGTTACGGCGCTGGCGGCCCTCTCGCTACCGGTTTTGTCGCTGCCGGCTTCGGCCGCCACTCTCGCCACGGCGACAACCTCGCTCAACATCCGCACCGGTCCAGGCCCGCAATACCCGGTGATCGGTGCTATCCCGGAGAAAGGCAGCGCCACCGTCACCGGCTGCATCCAGGGCAGCTTGTGGTGTCAGGTGACGTATAACGGCAAGCAGGGCTGGGCCTATTCGCAGTACATGTCCGGCAATGTCGGCGGCCAGATGATTGCCGTTACACAAATCCGCGACGTGCCGACGATCGTTTACGACGCACCGACGACGACCGTCGGCACCACGGTCGTGACGCCCGAGATCAGCGGCGAATTCGTCGCGCCGGTCGCCAACGCCGCGCCGATGCAGATCGCGCCGCCGCCGGCCACCGTGCAGACCTATGTCGTGCAGCATCCGGTGCAGCCGGTCTATCTCAACGGCGAAGTCGTCGAAGGCGCCGGCCTGCCGCCGGATGTGGTGCTGACCCCGGTGCCGGATCAGCAGTACAGCTACGCCTATGTCAACGGCGTGCCGGTTCTCGTCGAGCCGACCTCGCGGCGCGTGACGTATATTTATCGGTGAGATCGAAGCGCCACTTCCTGTCATCACCGGGCTTGTCCCGGTGATCCCGCTTAGGCTGGCACTGTGCATCCCTAAGCGAGATGGCCGGATCAAGTCCGGCCATGACATTCTCAGAACTTCGCGTTCTCGATAAAGCGAATGAGCGCCGCGACGGCGAGGCCCATATCCAGCGGGCTCGCATACTCCGCCGGGTTGTGGCTGATGCCGCCGCGGCAGCGCACGAACAGCATGGCGACGGGACAGAGTTTGGCCATCGCCATGCCGTCGTGTCCGGCGCCGGAGACGAGGCGGATCGGCTCACCGCCACCGCCAGCTCGGATGGCGCCGGCGAGACCATCCTGCAATGACGGATCGCACGGCGTCGTCGGCACGTTGCGGGTGTCGGTCATGGTGACGCCGAGATGGCGCCGCTCGGCCAGCGCGCGGATTTCCGCCTTGAAGGCAGCAACGAACTTGTGTCGCGCTTCATCGGAGCCGGAGCGAATATCGACGATCAGTGCGACATTGCCGGGCACGACATTGCCGGCGGCGTTGGGGATGCGCAGCACACCCACGGTGGCGACGACCTCGCCTTGCGTGTCACGCGCCATCTTCTCCGCCAGCAGAACAGTCGCCGCGGCCCCTGCCAGCGCGTCACGGCGCAGCAACATCGGCACGGTCCCGGCATGGCCGGCCTCGCCGAGAAATTCGATATTGATGTAGGTCTGTCCGGCGATCGCGGTGACGACGCCGAGCGCCTGGCCCCGATGTTCGAGCACCGGCCCCTGCTCGATGTGCACTTCGACGTAAGCGGCCGCGGTGTCCCGACCGTAAGCGGCTGCCGGTATGGCGTCGGCAGCCTTTCCATAGGCGGCGATGGCGTCGCGGAACGTCATGCCGCCCGCGTCGGTGAGGTCGAGGCGCTCACTGTCAAACGCGCCGGCAACCGCCAGCGACGACGACAAGGTCTTGGCGAAACGCGAGCCCTCCTCGTCGCCGAAGGCCAGTACGTCGAGGCCGAAACCGAGCTTGCGGCCGGCCTTGGCGAAATGCTCGGCGGCGAGAATGCCGGCAATGACGCCGAGCGGGCCATCGAACATGCCGGCATCGATCACGGTATCGATATGCGAGCCGATCAGCAGGCGCCTGGCGCCCGTGCCCGGCCAATGGCCGCGCACGGTGCCGAGCGCATCCTCGCTGACCTCGAGACCGGCGTCGCGCATCCACCTTCCGACGAGGTCGGCGGCGGCGCGATGCTGGGGCGTGAGAAAGCCGCGCACCAGCCTGTTCGGCTCGGCGGACACCGAGCCGAGCGTACGGATCATCAGGTCGGCGCGCTCGCCGAGCGCGGCTGCGTCAGGTGACGTCATTCAGTCGGTCAGGGCAGCAGGATGATCGAGCCGGTGGTCTTGCGGCCTTCGAGATCCATGTGTGCCTGCTTGGCGTCCTTCAGCGCATATTTGTGGCTGATCGGAATCTTCACCGCGCCCGAGCCCACCGTCTTGAAGAGGTTGTTGGCGATCGACACCAAGTCTTCGCGCTTGGCGGCGTAAGTGTTCAGCGTCGGCCGCGTCGCGAACAGCGAACCCTTCTGCTGCAAGAGGTTGATGTCGAACGCCTTGACCGGGCCCGAGGCCGAGCCGAACGACACGAACATGCCGAGCGGCCGGATGCAGTCGAGCGACTTCGGGAAGGTGTCGGCGCCGATGCCGTCATAGACGACATCGCAGAGCTTGCCGCCGGTGATTTCCTTCACCCGCGCGGCGAAGTCCTCGTCGCGGTAGAGGATCGTGTGATGCGCGCCGTTGGCCTTGGCGATGTCGGCCTTGTCCTTGCTGCCCGCGGTGCCGATCACGGTGGCGCCGATA
>JAHCKF010000369.1 GCA_026125925.1 Pseudolabrys sp. | reverse complement strand
ATAGTGAGCCACCACGACGACGGCCGAAGTCTTGAAGACCTCGGTCAGCTCGGTGATGGACTCCTGTTTTGCCGCTCGATCCACTGCAAGCTCTTTCCGGTTTGGCGGCTTCCGCACGTTGCGGGAACCACCGGGTTACGTCCGGCCATCCCGCAATCGGCGCCACGAGTGGACGCAAATGGGCAGGACAACCACGAAGCCTGCCCCCGATCCGGCCTTGGCCGTTTCGGTATCCGAGGTTCGAACCGTCTTGGCGCAGCCTTGCGGCCGTGCAAATCCGGGTCTCATCCCCGTCTGTGCTGGTTCCCGGCTGGGAATTAAGCGTCAGTCCCGGAGGACGTCGGCACCGGCAGTCTTGGACAGGTCCGCGTTCCGCAAATTCAAATGACGCCGGGAAGCCCCTTCCAGATGACCAAATGGCTCTCTAAAAGGAATGCTGTCCGATCACCACTGAGTTTGAGAGACGCGCAAAGGCGTGCCGACAAATGGGCCGGCACGCCCTCGGGGAACGGTTTAGTCGCTTTGGTCAGCCTTGCCAAGGGGGAAGTTTCGCCAATTCCCCCGCCCGGTCAGCCCGCCGCGCGCATGAAGCCGTCGAAATAGGCCGAAAGTTCCCGAAATCCTTCCAGGGGCAAGACGTGGCCCACATATTGATCCGGCCGCACGACGACCAGGCAGCCCTGCACTCGATCGATGTCTCGCACGGAAAATATGTCTTGGCCCCCCTTCAAGTCGGGCGCAAAGGCCTTTTCGTAGTCCGTCAGGCCGAATTTTCCCTTGGCCGGCCGCAGCAGCCGCGGCACGCCGCCGATATCGAGCTCGCGGTGGCCTTGCTGAAAGATGCCTCGCACGTCGATGAGTGCGTCGATATCGGCGCCGGCCGGGGTGTATTTCCGCGCCGGAGACGCGGCGTCGCCTTCAAGGAAGTCGCACAGCGCCCGCATGGGCCCGCCCGCCTGCCCCGCATCGCCCTTGGGCGCGAAGGCGAACAGCCGCCAGCGGCCGTCGGCCTTCACGGTATGACCGACCTCGACCCGCATGGCGTCGGCGACGCGGATGACCGGCGCCGAATGAAAGCGCATGCCGATCACCAGACCCTTGGCGAGATGCTGGTGCACCGGCTCGCCGGTGAGCAACGCCGGCCGATAGCGCGTCGCCGTGCCGGCGGTGTAACGACCGTGCTGCACGAAATAGCGCTGCGTCTCCGCCGGATCGGCGCCCTTCGAAGACGAGATGACCTGCGCCCATTCGCGATCGAACTCGATCAGTTCCTTGGCCACCGCCTGACGTTCGGCCGAATAAGTATGCAGCAAATCCGGCTTGCAGCGACCGCGCAGCACCGAGGCCAGCTTCCAGCCGAGATTGAAGCCGTCTTGCATCGACACATTCATGCCCTGCCCGGCCTTCGGCGAATGCGTATGACAGGCATCGCCGGCGATGAACACACAAGGCAGCTCATCCGTCGCACCGTTCTCGATATTGTCGAACTTGTCGCACAGGCGCTGGCCAATCTCGTAAACCGACCACCACGCCACTTCCCTGATATCGAGCGTATAGGGCCTGAACACGCGCTGCGCCGCCGCGATGACGTGATCGGCGGTGATGTTGCGGTCGGCCACGCGCTCATGTTCGGCCAGCTTGTCCATCTCGACATAGATGCGAAACAGGTAGCCGCCCTCGCGCGGGATGATGATGATGCTGCCATCGGCGGCCGACTGGATCAGGCTCTTCATCCGGATGTCGGGAAAGTCGGTCACCGCCAGCACATCCATCACGCCCCAGGCGTGATTGGCGGAGTCGCCCTCCAGCGTGCGGCCGATGGATTTGCGCACGGCGCTGCGCGCGCCGTCGCAGCCGACGACATAGCGCGCCTTGATGGTTTCGATCTCGCCTTGATGCGCCTCATCGACGCGCTCGAAGCGCGCGGTGACGCGATGCGGATCGTTGCCCGAAGCCTTATCGATCGTCAGGTCGATCAGGCGCCGCGCATAATACGGCTCGAGCTTCGACGGCGATTTGCGCATGACGTCGAGATAGAAGTCGTGCACCCGCGCCTGGTTGAGCACGACGTGCGGAAATTCGGAGAGCCCGTCCTCGACGTCCTGGATGCGGCCCGAGCGCACGATGTGCTCGCGCTGCTTGTCATCGGGCTTCCAGAACGTGGTTTCGTTGATCCAGCAGGCTTCCTTGAGCACCTTCTCGCTGAAGCCGAAGGCCTCGAACATTTCCACGGTGCGGCAGGCGATGCCGTCCGCCTGGCCGCGCAATAGCGGCCCCGGCTTTTGCTCGGCGATCACCGTCTTGATGTCGGGAAAGGCGGAAAGCTGCGCCGCCAGCGTCAACCCCGCCGGGCCGCAGCCGACGACAAGCACATCAACTTCCGCCGGCAGCGCGCCTTGCGCGCCCGAAGCCGGATAACGCTGCGCGGGATCGGCGATCTCCGGATCGCCGGGCTCGAAGCCATTGAGATGAAACTGCACGCCAACCCTCCCGGCCTTGCGCAGGCTCGCACTTTGTATATTGCGCAGTATGCTGATGATCAGTATGCTTGTCAAACTCGACAGCGGCGACATGCGCAAAGGGGACGGGGGTGAAGAATCTCAACGACAAGCCGGGCCACCTCGCCCGCCGCTTTCAGCAGATCGCGGTTGCCGTGTTCCACGCCGAGATGGATGCAGCCGGCTTCGATCTGACGCCGGTGCAATATGCGGCGCTGGCGGCGATCGCGACCCATCCGGGCATGGATCAGTCAACGCTCGCCGGCACCATCGCCTATGACCGCACCACCATCACCGGCGTCGTCGATCGCCTGGCGCAAAAGGGGTTGGTCGCGCGCAACCCAAGCCCGCGCGACCGTCGCGCCCATCAACTGTCGATGACCAAAGCCGGCGAGAAGACGCTGCAACAGATCGAGCCGGCGGTTCAGGCAGCGCAACAGGCGATGATGGCGGGGCTTACCGTGGCCGAAGCTAAGGAACTGATGCGCCTGATGCGCAAGGCGATCGACGCTGGCAACGAACTCAGCCGCGCGCCGATGCGTGAGATGGCGGGCGCGGACGCCAAGAAGGCCTGAGCCGCCAATGCTATCGCGCCGATCATCGTCGGCCATCCGGATCGCGGCGCTGCGAAGTTCTTATTAGCGCCTCGGCTATTGAGCGCCGCCGGAACGATCCGGCCGCCGCGCGGCGATCGGCTGGCGCGCCAGTTCGCGCGCCGTCTCGGCCGCCAGCGCGGCGCCGAAACGATGCCGCATCACCGCCCACAGCTTCGAGGCGATGCCGGACGGCGTCAGCCGCAACAGGTTTTCCTGATGGCGCATGCCCTTGCCGCCGGGGACGAGACCGAGCGGGCGCACGAGGCAATAGTCCCCGTTGGACATGCGCACCAGCTCGACATCTTTGTAGGTCTCACGCCTGAAGTAGCCCAGCACGCCCCGGA
>JAHCKF010000368.1 GCA_026125925.1 Pseudolabrys sp. | reverse complement strand
GCCACCGGCAATGAACTGGCGTTGGGTTTGAAGGAAGACTGAGCGAATGAGCGGATGGCTGCGGCGCCGGTTGCACCGCAGCCATGGAATAGGACTTGCATGAGCCGGTTGCAGAAGCGGGAAACCGTGGTCCGTGCATCCCGCGAGCGGGGTGTGACGGCGGAGATGGGGCGTGTGGCGGAAACTCGGAAAGGCATGGAGCCAGGCTCGCCGCCGCAAGGCGGCGCGCGCGAACAATCGTTAAAGATCGCGATCGTCGATGAAAGTCCGATCCGGGCGGCCATCCTCGAGGACGGCCTGCGTGAGGCCGGCTTCGCCCAGGTCGAGCGTATCACCGAGACGCGCAACCTGCTCGCGCGCATCTATGCGCTCGACCCCGATGTCATCCTCATCGATCTGGAGAACCCGAGCCGCGATATGCTCGAGCAGATGTTCCAGGTCAGCCGTATCGTCAAGCGGCCGATCGCCATGTTCGTCGATCAGAGCGACACCGCTTCGATCCAGGCATCGGTCGATGCCGGCGTGTCGGCCTATATCGTCGGCAATCTGCAGAAGGAACGGATCAAGACGATCCTCGATCTCTGCATCTCGCGCTTCAACGCCTTTTCCCGGCTGCAAGACGAACTGGAGGAGGCCAAGGGTGCGCTTGAGGAACGCAAGGTTATCGATCGCGCCAAGGGCATCCTGATGCGGGCAAAGAAGCTCTCCGAGGACGAAGCTTATGCGCTGATGCGCAAGTCGGCGATGAACGAGGGCAAGAAGATTGCCGAGATCGCCCAGTCGGTGATCACGGCGGCGGAGCTGTTCAAATGAAGACAAGCTTGCGGATCGGCTACATCCCCCTGATCGACGCCGCGCCAGTACTCATCGCCGCCGATCACGGCTTCGCCGAGAGCGAAGGGCTCTCCATCGAACTGGTGCGCGAGGTGTCCTGGTCGAATGTGCGCGACAAGCTCAACCTCGGTCTGTTCGACGCCGCGCACATGCTGGCGCCGCTGCCGATCGCGTCGAGCCTGGGTATCGGTCACGTCAAGGTGCCGCTGATCGTGCCGTTCACGCTGGCGCTCAACGGTAACGCCATCACCGTGTCGCCGGCGCTCTTTGCCGAACTCGCCGCCGCCGCCGATGGCGACATAGCCGATCCGCACGTCTCGGCGCGGGCGCTGCATCGCGTGGTCGCCGATCGTCGCAGGCGCGGCGCGCCGCTGCTGAACTTCGGCATGACGTTCCCGTTCTCCAATCACAATTATCAGCTTCGTTTCTGGATGTCGGCGGGCGGCGTCGATCCCGACGAGGACGTGCGACTGGTGGTGCTGCCGCCGCCTTACATGGTGGACAGTCTGACCAGCGGCCACGTCGATTGCTTCTGTGTCGGCGCGCCGTGGAATTCGGTCGCGGTGGACAACGGCATCGGCCACATCCTGCATTTTGGCACCGACATCGTGCGGCGCATGTCGGAGAAGGTGCTGGCGGTGCGCGGCAATTGGGCCGGCGACAATCCGGAAACGCTGTCGGCGCTCATCCGCGCGCTGGCGAAGGCGGCGGCCTACGCCGAAGATCCGGCCAACCGCGGTGCCGTCTGCGACACTATCGGCGCGCGCATCGGCGCCACTGCCGAGGTGGTGTCGCGCACCCTCAAGGGCGTGCTGAAGACGACGACCGAAGGCGAGACGCGCGCGAGCGACGAGTACATTCTGCTCGAACGCCGCGAGACCAACCGCCCGGACAGGGCGCATGCCGCCTGGATGTATGGTGACATGGTGCGCTGGCGGCAGGCGGCGCTCAGCAGCGAGTTGCAGGCCATCGCCGAGAACGTGTTCCGGCCCGACCTCTACGATGCGGCGCTCGGGCATCCGCCTGCGGCCGCGATCACCGATCCGCCGGACCGGATCGGCGCTTTCTTCGGCCCCGACTTCGTCGCGTCGGATATTGCCGGCTATCTCGAATCCGGCCGTCTGCGGCACGTCGGGCCGCCGCGCCTCACACTGGTCCGCTGAGTAGTCTTCTGCACAAAAAGTTCGCACCTTGCGCGGCGCGCGGGCACGGGTGTCTGCGCGGGCCGCCGTCCTGGCGCCATGGGCCGGGATTTTTCCGCCGAATGGTCTGGCACGCGTCTTGAATGGCTGACACTGAGGGAGCGCGCCCTTCGCGCGCTCCCGGGTCCAACGAGGGGCCGACAGGCAACGCCGCTGTCTTCGGGTCGCGCATCGACGCGGGCCGCGAGACTGCGGCTTTTTCGTTGGCTTGAGGTTTGATGTCGAGCGATTTCACCCCGGATCAGAAGCGCTATCTCGAAGGCTTTGCCTCCGGGCTGACGGCGGCGCGCGCCGCGCGTGGCCAGTTGCCGAAGGGCGCGGGGGGCGGCGAGTCCGCCGGTCCCGACGCCATCCATATCAAGGCGCAGGATGCGACCGTCGCCAAGGGCGGCAAGCTCAACGATCAAGAGAAGATCAAGCGCGAACAGCATCCGTTCGACGCCTATGAGCGGCTCAAGCAGCAGGCGAAGAACAACGAAGCGCCGAAGCCGCCGGACAACTTCCGCTGGCGCTATTACGGGCTGTTCTATGTGGCGCCGGCGCAGTCGTCCTATATGTGCCGGCTGCGCATTCCGAACGGCATCATGAAGCACTGGCAGTTGGCGGGGCTAGCCGATCTCACCGATCGCTGCGCCGGACCGTATTGCCACGTCACCACCCGGGCCAATCTGCAGATTCGCGAGATCGAACCGAAGAACGCCGTCGAGGTGGTCGAAGGCATCATGGAGCTCGGCCTCGGCTCGCGCGGCTCCGGCGCCGACAACATCCGCAACGTCACCGGCACGCCGACCGCCGGCATCGATCCGCAGGAGCTCATCGACACGCGGCCTTATGCGCGCGAGTGGCATTTTCACATTCTCAACGAGCGTGCGCTGTATGGCCTGCCGCGCAAGTTCAATGTCGGCTTCGACGGCGCCGGGCGTATTCCCGTGCTCGAGGACACCAACGACATCGGTTTCCAGGCCGTCGAGGTGAGGGACGGCTTCAGCGTCGAGCCGGGGGTGTATTTCCGTCTCGCGCTCGGCGGCATCACCGGGCATCGCGATTTCGCCCGCGACACCGGCGTCATCCTCAAACCGGAGGAGGCGACGCCGATTGCCGATGCCATCGTCCGCGTTTTCATCGAGCATGGCGACCGCACCGACCGCAACAAGGCGCGCCTCAAATACGTGCTCGACGCCTTCGGCTTCGAGAAGTTCCTTGGCCTGGTCGAGGACAAGCTGGGCCGCAAGCTCGTGCGCATGCCGGTGGAGGCGATCGCGCCGCGGCCGACCTTCGACCGCAGCGCGCATATCGGCGTGCATCCGCAAAAACAGCCGGGGTTGAACTGGATCGGCGTGGTTTTTCCGGCCGGCAAGATCGACACGGTGCAGATGCGCGGCCTGGCGAAGGTGGCGCAAGATTTCGGCGAC
>JAHCKF010000367.1 GCA_026125925.1 Pseudolabrys sp. | reverse complement strand
AGGAAGAGCCACGGGTTGATGATGCCGACGAAAGCGGAAAGGCCGAGCACCGCGCCGTTGAGCGCGCACCAGAAGAGCGCGATCCGGAGCGACCAGATGCTCCAGAAGATGGAAAATCCGTGCTCATGCCATTCATCGATCAGTCGCATATTTGCCTCACATGAATGAAAAGGCCGCCGCGGCGGATGCCGCGACGGCCAAGAGAAAGAACAGATATCCGGTGACGATCAGCGCTTCGCGCCGGTCGAAGGTCACGGCGGCCACCGGAATGCCGCGGCGCCGGCAAGCGACCGCGGCCGCTCGCGCACGGCGTGGCCGTCATTGCCAGACAGCACGATCCAGCCTGTCGAGGCGCGGCCGGTGATGATGCCAACGTGACCGCGCCACACGACGATCACGCCGACGGCTGGACCGCTCGCTGGTCGGCCGATGTAGCGGAAAGAATAGGCGAGATTGAACTCCCAAGGCCGGAAGGCGGAGCGCGGAATGCCGAGGTGACGTCGGAGCCACCATGCACACCAGCGGCCGGGCCGAGGATCCGAATGGTCACCACGCACTTTGCCCCGGCGTCTCTTTCCCATGCTGCCGTCGACTTGCGGAAGGCAGCCTTGCCGACCGCAAACTATGACAGTCTGTGATGTCTCCAACGGCCGAGCATCGACAGATGCAGTACCGGCAAAGGCAAGCGCCAGCATGGCCGCGATCAAGGATCGAAGCATTAGGGACTCCAGGAGTATCAAGATCTAGTGGCGGTGGGTTCGATGACCTGCTCTGCGCCGAAAGAGCATCATCTATTTCCTGTGCCTACGCTCGAGGCGTAAGCCAATGCGACCTAACCGGCAGATTGATCAGCGTCGCGTGGTCAGCGACGAAGTACATCAGATCGCTGGCGCGATATTTCGAGTTGGCCACGGCGTCGCGCACCCTTGCCTCGAACGCATCGATATTGGGTCGGGAGTTGAACCTGAAGAAGCTGGCCATGCAGTTTGTCGGATAAACATACGTGCCGACGATGAAATCGATCGAGCATCCATGCACAACCAGCCCGATCGTCGGGTCGAGAAGAATGTCGGGCGACCCGGGCGTTTGCGCTTGCATCTGCGCGTGGTTGCCTACGGCGCCGCCGTCCCATCCGATGGCGGCGACGTTCGTCGGTGATGTCGGGCGCATCAACTTGAATAGATGCCACGTTAGGGAGACATAGTTGTCGCAATCGAGAACAGGCGAAGCCAACAGGCCGGCCAGATCGAGAACGGTGCATCCGCCATATGGCTTCAAGTCGAACGCGACGACAGAGCAAAAGGCGAGCCGCAAGTGGTCTTCGCACTGCGCTGCGAACGCAGGACCAAGATCAGCGACAAACGCGGCCCTTGTCTCCGCATAGAGATCGCTGATGGTCTCGGGCCTAGAAAGCAGATTGTCTCTTGAAGCAGCCGATAGATAACCCATCACGCCGCTCCGCGGAATTCGACGTCGAGGCTAATCGACATATCCTGCGACGCGCCCTGATTATGAACGAAAAATGCGGCAATTCGATCACCTGCCGTCAACTTGACAATACCGGCAGCGCCGCCGGCAAGATTGGAGGAGCGCGACGCCGGCGTAACCGCAACAGGCAAACAGGCGATCGACGCTAACGGCGAGCCGCCGCCGTCAACCTTCGACACGGTGATAGCGTAAAAATAGTTGCTTCCGGCTGGGTCTGGCATCAACGCCAACATATTAGCCGTCACCGCGTAATATCCGGTCGTGCCAATTGTAATAATCCCGCTGGAATGGCTGGCGCCGGGCAGATTATTGACGATGCCGGTGTACCCGGAGACGATCGCCTGCGTGTTGTTCGCGAAGCTCTGCGAGACGGGATCGCCATGGAAGCCAAGATATGGCTGCACAAGACGCTGGCTCGCGACGAACTGGACCACTCGGAACGCTACCCCGTCATAAGCGAGCTCGTAGTAACCAGCCCCGAGCATATCCTTCGGCTGGAGCGGATCACCGTCGCAACGAACGATCGTCTTTGTCCCGAGGCCATTGACGTTGATAGTCGGCGTGGTTGTCGCGTTTGCAGCTGCCCCCTTCTTAACGAGCAAGTTCATGCCTTGCTTGTACTCGACTGGCGCCGGATTGAGGGTAACTACAAGGGCATCAGCCGAGCCAGCATCGCTCGCGAATTTTTGTTGGCCACGCTGGATGAGGTGTTGAACTGCCTTGAGCAGGATGTCGTCAGCGTCGTCCTCGGTAACAACCGGATCCCCGCCGCCAGCGTTTCCGTTTCCTCTGATGGCTGATCGCAGAACGGCGGTGATCTTATTTAGCCAGCCAGCTTGAATGTCGGTCCCGTCGTCAGCGGCGGGAGACGTGCAATCCTTAAACCAGGTATCATTGACACCAAAGCCGCCGCGGCTATCCGCCGGTCTAATCGTCACCGCGTTCGGAGCGTTTGCCGGTCCAATAATGTCAGTCATTGCTTACCTCTTGATAAAGTATCTCGATCTCGGCATGGACGATGCGCTCTAGCAAACAGACTAGAGGCCCGATGTTCGGGCCGCAGGAGAGCGGCCGGCCAGCCTTCAGCTTGCCGGCGAGCGGCATCGTTCGTGGGCCGCCGGCATATGCAGGGCTATCGTCTAAAAAGACGGTTATTAGAAGAATGCCGTCCTTGACGCGGACGCCCGGCCTAGCCCGGCCTGCCTTGCCCGCGCCGGCAGATACCCCGCACTGATCGCGCCGCGACGAACAGTCGATGGACCACCCGGCTCCTTCTGCGATTGCCACATAATATTCGCAGCGTGTGCCGCCTATGGCCGCCACCTTTGTGCAGAGATCAGGGAATGGATCGCATGCATCCGGGAGGCCATATTCGATCATCCACTGATCATGGGTCTCGGAATGGGTCGAGCACCAAAACTCCCTTCGCAGCGCACAAAGGCGCGTCTCGATGAAGTTGCGTACCGCTCCCACAGCAGCGAAATAGCCAGCCTGCACAAAACCGGCAGGCCACGCATCGGCGCTCGGAGCCGCAGCGCCTGCATCGGCCAGCCATGCGAGATACCGATCCATTATGCCGTCGGCTTGCGCCGGCCACGCCCGCCCCCTTGGCAACAGCGACGTCGTCGCGTCAATGCTCTCGCGGAGCGTCGGACAACGGAACGGCATTTAAGCGACGAAGGTAACAGAGCCCATGACCGCGATCTCGCCGCTATCGAGGTCAACGTCGTCGGTCGGCTGTGTTACCGCGTGACGATCCTCTCCTGAAGCGTTGGCAACAGCTTGCCAGATCCACGATCGAGAGAAGCTGGCCGGCGTGGCAAGATACGGCATCCCGCCTATCTCGGCGTTCGAACCCGACACGCGAGACTGTCGGCGGAACATGTCTCGAAGGCTGACGAGCACAGCTTCCCGAACGGCGGTGTTGTCCGGCGACAAGCCAGCAATCTCAATATCGACCGGGACGGCAGTCGGGGCG
>JAHCKF010000366.1 GCA_026125925.1 Pseudolabrys sp. | reverse complement strand
CAGGGCTGTGGCCTTGCCGTCACACGCGTGTGGGGCGCGTAACTGCGACGTAAAGACAGTAAAGACGATTTGCATGGGCCAAAGCCCGCAAAGGGGGGAATTCGCACGTGAGCGCTCTCGACTCATGCCTTAAGGCGCTGTTGCCGATCAGCCGCGCCATCGACGCGATGAATGCCTGGCTCGGCCGCTACCTCGCCTGGCTCATCCTCGCCGCGGTGCTGGTGTCATCGGTCAACGCCACCATCCGCAAGCTGTTCGACATGTCGTCGAATTCCTGGCTCGAATTGCAGTGGGTGCTGTTCGGCGTCGTCTTCCTGCTGTGCTCGCCGTGGACGCTGATGTCCAACGAACACATTCGCATCGACATCGTGAACCAGCTCCTGCCGAAATCGATGCGCAACTGGATCGACATCGTCGGCCACGCCTTCTTCCTGCTGCCCTGGTGCGTCATCATGGTCATCACCGCCGGACCGTTCTTCTGGCGCTCCGCGATGATCAACGAGCAGTCCGGCAACGCCGGCGGTCTGCCCGTATGGCCGTCGAAGGCCTTGGTGCTCATCGGCTTCGCCCTCCTCCTGATCCAGGCCCTGTCGGAACTGGTCAAACGCGCATCGGTGATGCGTGACCTCATTCCCGATCCTTACGAGTCCTCAACCAGCGCCATCGAGGCGGAAGTTGAGCGGACTCTCGAAGCGATCGAAAAGCGCTAGGCGCTGCTGTCGGATTTGGAGCATACAATGGTTGCCTTCATCATCGAGAACATGGCGCCGATCATGTTCGCGTCGCTGGTGGTGTTTCTGCTGCTGGGCTATCCCGCGGCATTCTCACTCGCCGCCGTCGGCCTGCTGTACGCCCTTGCCGGCATCGAGCTCGGCCAGTTTCAGCCCGACTTCCTGCAGGCGCTGCCCGAGCGCGTCTACGGTGTCATGAACAATGACACGCTGCTCGCCATTCCCTTCTTCACCTTCATGGGCCTGATCCTCGAACGATCCGGCATGGCCGAGGATCTGCTCGATACCATCGGCCAGTTGTTCGGCACGGTGCGCGGCGGTCTGGCTTACGCGGTGATCTTCGTCGGCGCCCTGCTCGCCGCCACCACCGGCGTCGTCGCCGCTTCCGTCATCTCGATGGGCCTGATCTCGCTGCCGATCATGCTGCGCTACGGCTATGACCGCCGCGTCGCCGCCGGCGTCATCGCCGCCTCCGGCACGCTGGCGCAGATCATTCCGCCCTCGCTGGTGCTGATCGTCATGGCCGACCAGCTCGGCCGCTCGGTCGGCGACATGTACGAAGGCGCCTTCATTCCGGGCCTTGTCCTGTCTGCGCTCTATGCCGGCTATGTCTTCCTGGTCAGCGTGGTCTATCCGAAGGCCACGCCCGGTCTGCCGCAGGAGGTCATCGGTTTCCGCGAGCCGAGCGGCGCCCGCGGCGTCTGGCAGCTCGGCATCCTCGTCGTGTTCTCCGGCGTCGTCGCTTACCTGCTGATGAGCGAGACCAACGTGAATGGCGGCGCCGATTTCGTCATTCTCACCATGTCGATCGGCGTCACGGTGTCGTTCCTGTGCGCCGTGTTCAACCGCATCTTCGGCACGCGCTACTGGTATCTCAGCGTCATCTGCTTCGCCGTTCTCGCCGTCGGCTGGTACTACTTCAACCACCACGGCCACGAGAACTGGGCGCTGTTCATGGCCGCGTTGTCGGCCGGTGCCCTCTACGCCGTCATCGCGGCGCTCATCGAAAAAGTGAGCGGCTTCCGCCTTGTGACGGTGATGGCCGAGCAAACCACCTTCGTCATGGTGCCGCCGCTGCTGCTGATCTTCCTGGTGCTCGGTACGATCTTCATCGGCGTCGCGACGCCGACCGAGGGCGGCGCCATGGGCGCAGTCGGCGCGCTGGCGCTCGGCGCGCTGAAGCGCCGGCTGAGCTGGGACCTGATCCGCCAGGCGGTGGAATCGACGGCCAAGCTATCGGCCTTCGTCGTCTTCATTCTGCTCGGCGCGCGCGTGTTCTCGCTGACGTTCTACGGCGTCAGCGGCCACATCTGGGTCGAGCACATGCTCACCTCGCTGCCCGGCGGCCAACTCGGCTTCCTGATCTTCGTCAATGCCTTCGTCTTCATCCTGGCGTTCTTCCTCGACTTCTTCGAGCTCGCCTTCATCATCATCCCGCTGCTCGGACCGGCTGCGGAAAAAATCGGCATCGACCTGATCTGGTTCGGCGTCATCCTCGGCGTCAACATGCAGACGTCGTTCATGCATCCGCCGTTCGGCTTTGCCTTGTTCTATCTGCGCTCGGTGGCGCCAAAGGAGAGTTTCATCGACCGCGTTACCGGGCTGCGCACCGAGCCGGTCACCACCGGCCAGATCTACTGGGGTGCCGTGCCGTTCGTCGTCATCCAGTGCATCATGGTGGCGCTGGTGATCGTGTTCCCCGGCATGGTGATGCACTACAAGGACACCGGCCCCAAGATCGACCCGTCCAAGATCCAGATCGAAATCCCGCAAATCGATATCCCGCCGCTCGACCTCAACATCGGGCCGCCGCCGGGCCAGTGATACCGGCGGCGGCAATCGATGACTCTCCCCGTCATGGCCGGGCTTAGCCGTCCGAAGGACGGCGTCGCTTCGCTCGCCTATGTCCCGGCCATCCCGTTAAGGATGGCACGATGCCCAAGGAATCGGGATCACCGGGACTCGGCGCCACAGCGCGTCGAAGACGCGCGTGAACGCGCTTATGGCGCCGGCCCGGTGATGACGTCGGGGAATATCTCCTGCCGCTGGTATGACATCGGCCGCGTTCGTAACCGGACGGTAACCATAACGTGGTGCCATCGCCCGTGGTGTTGCGGGGGTTGGTGATGCGTCGGTTGTGGGTGCTGGCTGCGGTCGTTCTTGCCGTGTCGATGCCGTCGCGCGCGCAGGCGCAGGGCAGCATGAACTGGTACACGGCGCTGCCGAAGGAATCGATCGAGACGATCTACTTCCGCGACTGCCAGATATCGGTGCGCTTCGGCTGCAGCTGGACGTTCCAGAACCACACCTGGCTCGTGTATTTTCCCGAAGACCGCATTCCGGCGCGCAAGATCGACGGTTACTACAAGCAGATCAACTTCGAGAACCTGCTGTGCGTCAGCCCCGGCCTCAAGGCCGTGCGCTGCCAGATCATCAGCATTCCTTTCGACCGAGTGCATCTGCTGCAGATCGATCCGCAGTCGGCCGACGCGGGCCAGCAGACATGGCGGATCGCAGCGCCCGTCGCGGTGCGCTATGACCGTTGACGGACTGAGCCGTCAGCGTCCCGCGGCGTAGCCCTGCATGCCGCGCGGATTGGCGGCGGCCCTGCGCCGCACGCCGTCCTTCGACGCGGCGGTGAGCCGGCCCTCCGACCAGTCCGGCTCGACCTCGACGATGTGGCCGCGGCGCGACAGCTCGTCGCGGGTCTCCTTTGGCACGCGGCCCTCGATCTGCAGGACGCCGGGTC
>JAHCKF010000365.1 GCA_026125925.1 Pseudolabrys sp. | reverse complement strand
CAAGAACGCCGAAGCGCGCTGGCTGCTGCCGATGATCTGCCGGCGCGGCGGCATCGCCAAGGGCGATATCGGCGCCATCCGCATCTACGACACCGTCACCGAATTCGAGATCTCCGCCAACGCCGCTGACAGGTTCGCCGCCAAGGTGCAGGCCCCCGACGCGGAGAACATCCGCATCGAACCGATGCCGGACGGCCCGCAAGGCGGCGCGGCGCCGCCCTCAAAGGACGGTGACCGCGGCGCGCCCGCGCCGAAGGCGGCCAAACCGCATTTCAAGAAGCGACAGCAGGAGCACCTGGCGAAGACCGCCAGACGCGAAGACAGTGAAAGCCGTTTTGACAAGCCGGGCAAAAAGCCCGATTTCAAGAAAGGCGACTTCAAGAAGCCGAAGTTCAAGAAGAAGAAAGACAAACACCGCAATCGCTCAGGAGGCTGATGTGGACGACAGGACACAAACGCTGGCGCAACTGACGACGCCGGCGGTGGTCATCGACCTCGACAAGGTCGAGCGCAACATCAAGCGGCATCAGAACTATGCCAACGCCCACGGCCTGAAACTGCGCCCGCACATCAAGACGCACAAGCTGCCGCGGATCGCCGAGATGCAGCTTCGCGCTGGCGCCGTTGGCGTCACCTGTCAGAAGATTTCCGAGGCCGAGGCCATGGTCGCCGGCACGCCGGAGATCAAGGACGTGCTGATCACCTACAACATTCTTGGCGCCGAGAAGCTCGAGCGGCTGGCAGCACTAGCGAAAAAGGTCAGGCTCAGCGTCGTCGCCGACAACGAGAGTGTCGTTGCCGGCCTGAGTCAGCGCTTTGCACAGGAGGCCAAACCGCTCACCGTGCTGGTCGAATGCGACACCGGCGCACAGCGCTGCGGCGTGGCAACGCCCGAAGACGCGGCCGCGCTTGCGCAAATCATTGCCGCGTCGCCGGGGCTGACCTTCGGCGGGCTGATGACCTATCCGCCGCCGGATGGCGCCGCCGCCGTGCAGGATTTCATGACGCGCGCCAAGGCGCTCACCGAAGCCAAGGACATCGCGGTGCCGGTCATCACCTCGGGCGGCACGCCATCGATGGCGAAGGCCGGCGACGCGCCAGTGACCACCGAATATCGCGCCGGCACTTATGTGTATAACGATCGCTCGCTGGTCGTGCGCGGCGCCTGCGACTGGGACGACTGCGCCCTCACCGTGCTGGCGACAGTGGTCTCGGTGCCGGCCGCCAACCGCGCCATCATCGACGCCGGCAGCAAGGCGCTGACGTCGGACCTGCTCGGGCTTCAGGGCTACGGCCACGTCCTCGGACGCGACGACATCCGCATCGACCAGCTTTCTGAGGAGCACGGCCGACTGGTGAGCGACGGCCCGATCGGCCTCAAGGTCGGCGACCGGCTGCGGATCGTGCCCAATCACGCCTGCGTCGTCACCAACATGGTCGATCAGGTATATCTGGCCGCGGGCGATGCGATTGCCGGTGCTGCCCCCGTCGTTGCGCGAGGGCGCATCACGTAGCGCGGCTTCAGGCCTTGCGCAGTTGGCTCGCCGCGCGGGCGCGCTCTTCGATCGCGGCCCAGGCGCCCTGCTTGATATCCGCCGGCGGCGCGATCCATGAGCCGCCGACGGCGATGACTTTGGGATGCGCCAGCCATTCGGCCGCATTGGCGGCGCCGATACCGCCGGTCGGGCAATAGGTCACGCCGGGAAACGGGCCGCTGAGCGCATTAAGCGCAGGCAGGCCGCCGGCCGGCACCGCGGGAAAGAACTTCACCATCTCGAAGCCGGCGGTGATGCAAGACGTTAGCTCCGAGGCCGTCTGAATGCCCGGGACGTAAGGCAGTTCGCCCTCCGCCGCGGCTTTGAGCAGCTCGGGCGTGTAGCCGGGACTGATGGCGAAAGCGGCGCCGGCCTTGCCCGCCTGCGCCAGGTCCTGCGTGGTGAGCACGGTGCCGATGCCGACGATCGCCTCTGGCACCTCGGCGACGATGGCGGCGGCCGCAGCCATGGCGGCCTCGGTGCGCAAGGTGATCTCGATGACGCGCAAGCCGCCCTTGATCAGCGCGCGCGCCAGCGGCACAGCGTCCGCCGCCCGCTCGATGGTGATCACCGGGATGACCGGCGCGGTGGCGAGAAGCTCTTTGGCTTTGCTGGATGATCTGTTCACGTTGCCCCTCCGCTCCCCGCCCGCTGCTGCTGCTTCAGCAGCGCCAGCACCTGCTGCGCCTTCGGAATCGGCGTGACGGCGCCGTAGCCTTCGGTCGACAATGCTGCCGCCGCGGCCGCATAACGCCCCGCCGCCGCGATCTCGTCGCCAGCCACGATCCGGGCTACGAAGGCGCCGCCAAAGGTGTCGCCGGCGCCCGTGGCGTCGACCGCCTTGCACGGATAAGGCGCGATGCGATGCCGCTGATGCGCATCGGCAACGAGCGCGCCTGAGGCGCCGAGCTTGAGCGCGACGATCTTCGCGCCGGCCGTCAGGCAGCGATCGACGATGGCGTCGGCGTCGGTGAGATCGGATAATTGCACGACGTCGTCGTAGCTCGGCAGGCAGATGTCGGCGAGTGCGATGACATCCCAGATCACGGCGCGGGCGCGGCCGAGCGACCACAATTTGCGGCGTAAATTAGTGTCGAACGACACCATGACCTTGTTGGTGCGGGCATGCTCGATGGCGCGGTAGCCGGCGTCGCAGGCGGAAGCCGAGATCGCCAGCGAGATACCCGACAGGTGCAGCACCTTGGCGCGCGCGATGGCATCGACTGGCAGATCGGCCGCCTTGTAGCGGCTGGCAGCCGAGCCGCTGCGGCAGAAGTCGAAGCGATGGCCGCCCTCGCCGTGACTGACGAAATAGACGCCGGTCGGCGCCTCCTCGTCGGTGCGGACATGGCGGTCGTCGACGCCCTCGGCGCGCCACATCTCCCGCAGCAGCAAGCCGTTGCTGTCATCGCCAAGCGCCGAGATATAACCCGCGCGGGCGCCTTGGCGCGCTGCTGCCACGGCAAAGTTCGACGAGTCGCCGCCGCAGCCCCGCAGGAACGTGGCGCCGCCCCCTTCGCGGGTCTGATTGAACTCGACCATGGGCTCGCCCATGGACAGGATGTCGATCGCCTTCGTCATTCGGGCCGTCCGGCAGGCATTTCAACTTGCTCGGCTCACAAGAATGCACAGAACTCGCCGATGTTAAAGGCGACGCACGAAGCCCATTCCCGGCGCAGAGTACCATATTTCCGTGGATTTCGTGCTTGGCCGTGGCAATATGCGCAATAATCCGTCGTCCGCACTCAATATAGAGCTTCAATATGCGGTGCAGCCCGGTTAGTACCGTGGCCGGCACGGCCGCTGCGGCGACGCCGTGCGGCTAAGGGAAATCGGATCATGGCGAATGTCATCGTTCTCGGCGCCGGAATGGCCGGCGTTTCCATCGCGCTTCAGTTGCAGAAGCGCGGCTGGTCGGTCGCGCTCGTGGACCGCACCGAACCCGGCC
>JAHCKF010000364.1 GCA_026125925.1 Pseudolabrys sp. | reverse complement strand
GACCATCGCCGAGTGTCAGGCCCTTGGCGTACTCGACGAAGCGCTCGACGAACTTGTTGTAGTTCTTTTCCTGCACGTAGAAACGCGTCGGCGAGATGCAGACCTGGCCGGCGTTGCGATACTTGAAGGCGGCGATGGTATCGGCCGCCTTGATCGGATCGGCATCGTCGAACACCAGCACCGGCGAGTGACCGCCGAGCTCCATGGTGGCGCGCTTCATGCCGCGCGCGGCGAGCGCCGCCAGATGCTTGCCGACCGGCACCGAACCGGTGAACGACACCTTCTTGACGATCGGCGACGGGATGATGTGTTCCGAGACCTCGGCCGGCACGCCGAACACGAGATTGAGCACGCCCGCCGGCAGGCCGGCATCGGCGAAGCACTTGACCAGTTCGACGCAGCCGCCCGGCACTTCCTCCGAAGCCTTGATGATGAGCGTGCAGCCGGCGGCGAGCGCGCCGGCGATCTTGCGGATCGGCGTCAATGTCGGGAAATTCCACGGCGTGAAGGCGGCGGCGACGCCGACCGGCTCCTGCGTGACAATCTGGCGGATGCCCTTCATGCGGCCCGGCACGATGCGGCCGTAAGCACGGCGGCCTTCCTCGGCGTACCAGTCGGTGATGTCGGCCGAGGTCATCACTTCGATGCGCGATTCCGGAAACGGCTTGCCCTGCTCCTGCGTCTGCACGCGCGCGATGTGATCGGCGCGCTCGCGCATCAGATTGGCGGCCTTGCGCAAGATATTCGAGCGGTCATAAGCGGAGGTCTTGCTCCAGGTCTTGAACGCCTTGTCGGCGGCGGCGAGCGCCTGATCGAGGTCAGCCTTGGAGGCGTGCGGCAGCTTGGCCAGCACCTTGCCGGTCGCCGGATTGATGACATCCTCGCTCTTGCGGTTGTCGGCGCCGTGCCACTGCCCGTCGATGAAAAGCTTGAGATCGGTATACATGCGAACCTCGTCGTTTCCGGTGACCTTACAAAATCTCGGCGTGCCTTAGCACTTTCGACCCCGACCGGCCACAGCGCCAGTCCGCCGCATCTTTCGTTGATGCAGCGCAGCAATCAGACGCGAAGGATAATTCGCGAGGCTTGCCGGAACCGGTGAACTCAGGAGCCGGTGAATTTGGGCTTGCGCTTTTCCATGAAGGCCTGACGGCCCTCGATGTAGTCCTTGGACGCAAAGCAGGCCTGCACCATCGTCTCGGCCTTCTCCATGTCGCGGTCGGCGGCGTCCTTGAGCACTTCGTTGACGATGAACTTGATGGAGTCGACGGTCAGCGGCGCGTTGCCGGCGATGGTGTCGGCATAGTTCTGGACGTAGCTCTCCAGCTCGCCGTCCGGCAGCACGCGGTTGACGAGGCCCATCTCCTTGGCCTCCTGCGCGGTGAATTGCCGCGCCGTATAGAAGATCTCCTTGGCATAGGACGGGCCGACGACATCGACCAGCTTCTTGACGCCGGAATAGCGATAGCCGAGCGATAGCTTGGCCGCCGGCACTGCGAACTTCGAGCCTTCGGTGCAGATGCGCATGTCGCAGGCCAGCGCCAGGCCGACGCCGCCGCCGATGCAGTAGCCGCGGATCATGGCGATGGTCGGCTTGGGGAAGCTGTAGAAAGCGCCGTAAGCGCGATCGACGGCTTCGTTGTAGCGGTCGGACGCCGCCTTGCTGGCGCGCTCGTCGGCGAACTTGGAGATGTCGGCGCCAGAGACGAAAGCCTTGCCGCCGGCCCCGGTAACGACGACGACGCGGATGTTCTTGTCATTCTTGAACTCGTCGAGATAGCCCTCGGCGGCCTCCCACATGTCGAGCGACACGGCGTTGTGCCGCTCGGGATTGTTGAAGGTCAGATAGCCGACCTGGCCCTCCTTGCGGGACAGCATCTTGTCGGTCTTCACGGGGGCGTTCATTCTTCAAGTCCTTCTGTGCGTCAGACCGTCATCCTGAGGTGCGCGCTCTTGCGCGCCTCGAAGGATGGCAGCCCGGGATTCCTCCCGGGATTCTTAGGCCGTCGTCCTTCGAGGGCCGCGCTTCGCGCGGCCACCTCAGGATGACGGATTAGCTACACCGCCTTCGCGTTGTGAAGGGCGGCAATCTCAGCATCGGCAAAGCCGAACTCCTTGAGCACCTCGTCGGTGTGCTCGCCTTGGCCCGGCGGCGTGGCGACGATCTTGCTGGGCGTGCGCGACAGCGCGAAGGGCTGGCCGACGAAAGTTTGCGTCTCGCCGTTCGGCTTCTTGGCGTCCCACGCCATCTTCAGATGCTTGACCTGCTCGTCGGCGAACACCTGATCGATGGAATAGATCGGCCCGGACGGCACGCCGGCCTTCTCGAACAGCGCGATCCATTCGGCGCTGGTCTTGTGCTGCGTCTTCTCGGCGATCGCGGCGTTGCACGCGGCGCGGTTCTTGGAGCGCAGACTGTTAGTCTTGAAATCGGGATTGGCGAGCAATTCCGGCGCGCCGATGGCGTTGCACAGGCGCTCCCAGATTACCTGGCCGGCGGCGGCGATGTTGATGTAGCCGTCGGCGGTCTTGAACACGCCGGTCGGGATCGTGGTCGGATGATCGTTGCCGGCCTGCCCGGCGACCTCCTGCTGCTGCAGCCAGCGCGCCGCCTGGAAGTCGAGCATGAAGATCTGTGCCTGCAAGAGCGATGTGTTGACCCACTGGCCTTCGCCCGAGACCTCGCGCTCGAGCAGCGCGGTCTGGATGCCGAGCGCGCAGAATAAACCCGCGCACAGATCGGCAACCGGAATGCCGACGCGCATCGGGCCGCGGCCGGGCTCACCGGTGATCGACATCAGCCCGCCCATGCCCTGCGCGATCTGATCGAAGCCGGGGCGGTCGCGATACGGGCCGTCCTGGCCGAAGCCGGAGATGCTGGCGAGGACGATGCGCTTGTTCACCTTCTTGAGTGACTCGTAGTCGATGCCGAGGCGGTCCTTGACGTCGGGGCGGAAGTTCTCGACGACGACGTCGGCCTTCTCCACCAGGCGCTTGAAGGCTTTGAGCCCCTGCGGCGATTTCAGATCGAGCGTGATCGAGCGCTTGTTGCGATGCAGGTTCTGGAAGTCGGCGTTGTCGCGCGGGCCGCCCGGGCCCTCGCCCTTCTCCAGGTGCGGCGGCGTCTCGATCTTGATGACGTTGGCGCCCCAGTCCGCGAGCTGGCGGACGCAGGTGGGACCTGAGCGTACCCGGGTAAGGTCGAGGACGGTGAAGCGGGATAGAGCCGTAGAGGCCCGGGGGAACGGCATATTTCAAGCTCCGGCGGTCGAAAACGTCACAAAAACAAGGCCCGAGACCATCCCCGATCCGGGCCCGGATGTCTATTCGCAAGGAATGGGCGACGTCCGGCAGGGTTCCGTTCACGATCCCGACGATATGACCGAAACCCGCCTTGAAATGAACACGCCGGGCTGTCATATCAGCCCTGCGGATGAAGGCTCGATTCGAGCTTCCTCGCGGGCTGCGTGCACGAATTTCATTCACACCGAA
>JAHCKF010000363.1 GCA_026125925.1 Pseudolabrys sp. | reverse complement strand
CTCACCCCAACCCTCTCCCCCAAGGGGAGAGGGAGCGGGCTTGCGAATGACGCACCCTTCACGCGTCTTCGGCGTGCAGGCACCAGGCGAGCAGGCCCTTCTGGGCGTGCAGGCGGTTTTCGGCTTCGTCGAACACCACCGACTGCGGACCGTCCATCACCTCGTCGGTGACTTCCTCGCCGCGGTGCGCCGGCAGGCAGTGCATGAACAACGCGTCGGGCTTGGCCTTGGCCATCAAGGCGGAGTTGACCTGATACGGCTTGAGGATGTTGTGGCGGTGCTGGGCCTCGCGGTCGCCCATCGACACCCAGGTGTCGGTGAACACGCAATCCGCATCCTTGACGGCCGCTTCCGGATCGTCGCCGACCTTGATATTGGCGCCGGACGACTTGGCCCAATCCATCAGCCACTTCTTCGGCTTCAACTCCGCCGGACAGGCCACGCGCAGTTCGAAATCGAAACGCTCGGCGGCATGCATCAGCGAGGCCAGCACATTGTTGGCGTCGCCGGTCCAGGCGATGGTGCGCCCGGCGATCGGGCCGCGATGCTCCTCGAAGGTCATGACGTCGGCCAGCACCTGGCAGGGATGCGAGCGCCGCGTCAGGCCGTTGATCACCGGCACGGTGGCATTCTTCGCGATCTCGGCCACCGACTCGTGATCGAGCGTGCGGATCATGATGGCGTCGACGAAGCGCGACAGCACGCGCGCGGTGTCGCCGAGGGTTTCGCCGCGGCCGAGTTGCATCTCCTGAGACGTCAGCATGATGGCTTCGCCGCCGAGCTGACGCATGCCGACATCGAACGACACGCGCGTGCGCGTCGACGGCTTGTCGAAGATCATCGCCAGGGTCTTGCCTTCGAGGGGCTTGGGGCCCTCGCCGCGCTTCTGCCGCTCCTTCATGGCGCGGCTGTGCGTGATCATCTCCTTCAGCGTCGGCTTCGGGATGTCGGTGAGATCGAGGAAGTGCCGGATATCGCCGCTCATGCCACGGCCCCCTGCTTGGCAGCGGGATCGCCCTGCCGCGGATGAGCCTGGGCGAGCTTGGCGCAGGCGCGCTCGATGCGCCGGACCGCCTCGCCGATTTCCTCGTCGTTGATGATGAGCGGCGGCAGGAGACGCACCACGTTGTCGCCGGCGGCGACGGTGATCATCTCCTCGTTGCGCAATTCATCGACCATCTCGCCGACCGGCGGCACCATGCGCAGGCCGATCAAGAGGCCCTCGCCGCGCACCTCGGCGACCACCGACGGGAAACGATCGCGGATCTCGGCGAGCCGCTGCTTGAACAGAAGGCCCTTGCGCTTGACGTCATCGAGGAACGCCTTGTCGGCGACGATGTCGAGCACGGCATTGGCCGCGGCCATGGCGAGCTGGTTGCCGCCGAACGTGGAACCATGCGTGCCGGGCGTCATGCCCTTGGCCGCTTCCGCGGTGGCCAAACAAGCCCCGATCGGGAAGCCGCCGCCGAGCGCCTTGGCGAGACCCATGATGTCCGGCGTGACGCCGGTGTGCTGATAGGCGAACAGATCGCCGGTGCGCCCGATGCCGGTCTGCACTTCGTCGAAAATCAGCAGCAGGCCGTTGTCGTCGCACAGTTTGCGAAGAGCGCGCAAAAATTCATGCGCAACGACGCGCACGCCGCCCTCGCCCATCACCGGCTCGGCGATGATCGCGGCGGTCTCCGGCGTCACGGCCTTTTTTACGGTCTCGATGTCACCGAACGGCAACTGGTCGAAGCCCGGCATGTTGGGACCAAAGCCCTCCAGATACTTCTTGTTGCCGGTCGCCGACAGCGCCGCCAGCGTTCGGCCGTGGAACGCGCCTTCGAAGGTGATGATGCGGTTCCGCTCCGGCTTGCCGGAAGCGTACTGGTATTTCCGCGCCATCTTGATGCAGCATTCCATCGCCTCGGTGCCGGAGTTCTGGAAGAACACGTAGTCGGCGAAGGACAGATTGCAGAGCCGCTCGGCGAGCCGCTCGCCTTCCGGAATGCGGTACAGGTTCGAGGTGTGCCAGAGCTTTTGCGCCTGCGCGGTAATCGCCTCCACCATGTGCGGATGTGCATGACCGAGCGCGTTGACGGCGACGCCGGAGGTGAAGTCTAGATAGCGGCGGCCGTCCGTCGCGGTCAGCCAAACACCTTCGCCCCGCTCGAAAGCGAGGTCGGCACGGGCATAGGTCGGCAACAGATGCGAGCTCACGGCCAGTCTCTTGTCTTTGACAAAACGAAAATTACGACGCCGGACGCGGACCGAACGGGAAAACGAGACCGCCCCCGGACAATTGCCGAGGCGGTTCAATGTCTTCGCCGAAGACTCTGCCGTCGGTCGGCCCGCAGGCCGCGATCCTTGGACGAGAGCGTTTTCCCGGCTGGCGGCGCCCGAAACGAAACGTGCCGCCTCGCCGGGCGGCACTTGAGACATTTTAGGCCAGGTCGGCCCCAAGTCAACCGAACGACGGAACCGATTCGGCCGACTCAATTTCACCGCAACTGCGGATTCTAAAGGAAAACCTGTTGGTAGATGGTCTTTGGCCGGTTGCAAAAGCTTGCGAGAGAGTCAACCCATAGTGTAGTTTTTTGGTCAGGCGCTACGACATATCGTGCGTGTCGCCACCAAATTCTGGTTCATCCCTGAAGCGTAACACGTTCGGGCACGAAAACCCGTGTCGGACGAGGGGGATGGATTCTATCTGAGACCTGGACGCCGAGGGGAACGCCCAATGAGCTGGACCGACGAGAGGGTCGAACTCTTGAAAAAGCTATGGTCGGATGGCCTCTCGGCCAGCCAGATCGCAGCCGAGCTCGGTGGCATCACCCGCAATGCGGTGATCGGCAAGGTGCACCGCCTCGGCCTGTCGGGCCGCGCCAAGAGCCCCTCGACCACGGCGCCGCGACCGCGCAAAGCGCGCACCTCCGGCCACATGATCCGGGTGCAGCGGCCGCAGGTTCGCGGCAACACCGCCCTCGCTTACGACTACGAGGCCGAGCCGGAACCGGAACTGCTCGAGATTCCGGTCGAGCAGCGCAAGACCTTGCTGCAGCTCAGCGAGCGCACCTGTCACTGGCCTGTGGGTGACCCGTCGGGCCCGGATTTCTTTTTCTGTGGCGGCGAGAGCGCCGAGGATCAGCCTTACTGCAGCTTCCACTGCCGCGTCGCCTATCAGCCGGCCAATGATCGCCGCCGCGCCAAACCGGCGTTTCGTAGCTGAGCGGTCCGCGATCGGGAATGACGAAGCCGGGGCAAATGCTCCGGCTTTTTTGTTTCTTCACCCTCCCGCTCGTGGGGAGGCTGAAGCGCGCATGCAAAACCCCACTTCGGTCGTCCCGGGCGAGCGCAGCGAGACCCGGGACCCATAGCCACTGCGCGATCCGAATTGCGGGCACTGGGGTTATGGGTCCCCGCCGGAGCCTGTCATCGGGCCGCGCTTTGCGCGGACCCGTTGGCGGGGACGACGAAGACCAATTCAATTTTCAAACAGCCCGTTATCAAACAGCCAACGCTCTGCTGGCCCTGTTCTTTAG
>JAHCKF010000362.1 GCA_026125925.1 Pseudolabrys sp. | reverse complement strand
TCCGCGGCGCAGTTGGAAATGGTGTATCTGCGCGCCAGCCAGATTAACGGCTGCAGCGTCTGCGTCGACATGCATGCGCGGGCGCTGAAGAAATTCGGCGAGAGCGACGAGCGCATCTTTGCCGTGGCGGCCTGGCGCGACACGCCGTATTTCACCGACGCCGAACGCGCGGCGCTGGCGCTCACCGAGGCGGCGACGCGGCTCGCCGACCGCGCCGATCCGATCGACGATGCGGTCTGGGACGAAGCGACGAAATACTACGACGAGCAGGCGATGGCGGCGCTGCTGTTCGGCATCGGCCAGATCAACGTCTGGAACCGGCTCAACGTCGCCGTGCGCCAGGTGGTCGGCGCCTGGAAAGGCTGAACAAACAACGAGCCCCTGCCGGCGGGACCGGCAGGGGCTCATTGCATTCAGCTTTTCAGGATGGCCTTGACCGACTCTGCCAGCGGTGTGGTCGGCTTGCCCGTCAGCTTCGACAAGGTGCGGCTGTCGTCGAACAGCGCGCCTTGCGAAATCGGCACTTCCCAGCCGGCGATCATCTTCGCGAAGCCTTCCGGCACGCCGTGGCTCGCCAGCGCTGCGGCGTAGTCCGCCTCGGAAATATTCTTGTACGGAATGGTCTTGCCGGTCTGCCGCGAGATTTCGGCGGCGAGGTCGGCCAGCGTGAACGGCGTGTCGGCGGCGAGCTCGTAGGTCTTGTTGTCGTGGCCCGAGGTGGTCAGCACCGCGGCGGCGGCGGCAGCATAGTCCGCACGCGCGGTCGCCGAGATTTTGCCGTTACCGGCGGCGCCATAGAGCGCGCCGCCCGCGACTGCGCCCTGGATGCCGGCGGCGTAGTTCTCGACGTACCAGCCGTTGCGCAGGAATGTGTACGGAATGCCGGACGCCTTAATCGCGGCCTCGGTGGCGCGATGCTCGGCGGCAAGATCGATGGCGGAGACATCGGCGTGCAGGATGCTGGTGTAGACGATGCGGCTGACGCCGGCGGTCTTCGCGGCGGCGATCACCGCCTTGTGCTGCGCTTCGCGCTGGCCGACCTCGCTCGACGAGATCAGCAGCAGCGTATCGACGCCCTTGAGCGCGGCTTCGAGCGTCGCCGGCTTGGCGTAATCGGCCGCGCGGGTGGCGATGCCTAGATCCCCGGCCTTGGCCGGCGACCGAACGAGGGCGGTGAGTTCACTCGGGGCTACCTTGGCCTTGAGCTGGGCGACGACGAGGCGGCCGAGCTGGCCAGTGGCGCCGGTGATTCCGATGGTCATGGGGAAGGTCTCCTGGTTTGTCGGTCGCCTCCACATAACGAGCTTGATTATTTTTAGTAAGTACATACACTAATGTTAGTTTGAAGAATCCCCCCGAGCCGGGAGAAAGAGATCAAAGCCATGGCAGACGACGACAATCTCGATCCGGAGGCCGGCGTGCCGCTGTCCGAGCAGTTGCTGCGCGGCGACGTTCTGGCGGCGAACTGCCCGTCCCGCGATGTGCTCAAGCACCTGACCAGCCGCTGGGGCGTGCTGGTGCTGATCGTTCTGGAACGGCGCATGCACCGCTTCAGCGAACTGCGGCGCACGATCGGTGGGGTCAGCGAACGCATGCTGGCGCAGACACTGCAGCAACTCGAAGCCGACGGCATGGTGTCGCGCGTCGCCTATCAGGTAGTGCCGCCGCACGTCGAATACAGCCTCACGCCGCTCGGCCGCGAGGCGGCGGCGAAGGTCAGGGTGCTGGCCGACTGGATCGAGGTCAGCCTGCCACGCATCAGCGCGCATTGGCAGACCGCACGCGCGGGGCGGGGGGACGAGCTCCGCGATAACGCGGTTTAAAGCGCCGCACCCCCTCGCAATCCAGACGGGCCGCCTTACCTCCAAATTCTCGATGTGAAGGGTGTTGACATTCCGCTTCGGCGCCCTTATCCATGTAAATGTTATTTACATTCACGCGCGGAGCAGAGGACGAGGCCAATCATGCCAATCACCGCGAAGCTCGACGAATTCGGCAAACCCGCCTGGATTGCCCTGATCGTGTTGGGGTTCATGGCCTGGTGGCCCCTCGGTCTGGCAGTTCTGGCCTTTACAATCGGGAGCGGAAGAATGGGATGCGGATATCGCGGCCACGATCGCTGGCAGCACAAGATGGATCGCTTGCAGCAGAAGATGGACTGGATGCGCTCCAAGATGGGCGGCAACGGCCCCGGCTTCGGCGGCGGCTCGCCCTGGGGTCACCAGCCGTCGAGCGGCAATGCTGCGTTCGATGAGTACCGCAGCGAGACGCTGAAGCGCCTCGAGGACGAACAGCGCGAGTTCAAATCGTTCCTCGAACGGCTGCGTTTCGCCAAGGACAAGACCGAGTTCGATGCCTTCATGGCCGAGCGCCGCAACCGCCCGTCCAACGAAAGCCCCACGCAGAACTAGGGCACGATTCCGAAAAGTGGATACCGGTTTTCGGACTAGATCATGTCTTGGTAGAAGTCCCCCAACTCGCACTGCGTGAGCCAAGCCGTCCGCTCTCTCCCCGAGGCGGACGGCTTTTTATTTGATGAATTTGCGGGCCGGACTTTTTACAGCCGCAACCTTCTCTAACCAATCCTTAACCATAATCAGCGCTGTGTAGAGGGGCCCGGGAAACGGCCGGCATCCGTATTTCCGGCCGCGAATGCCCTCATTTGGTCAAGTTTGACAGGGATTCCGCCTGTTAAACCGCGCCATTGGTTAACACCGCACCGGGCCGGACCTCGCGGAAGGTTCGCGATACCTGAAGGACGTGCCTCATGAACCCTGCCGATGTGGCACAGTCGCTGCCCTCGATCAGTTCCGACCTGTCGCTGTGGACTTTGTTCTGGCACGCCAGCTGGCTCGTCAAGCTGGTGATGGTCGGGCTCACCGCCAGTTCGGTCTGGCTCTGGGCCATCGTCATCGACAAGACCGTGCTGTACGCCCGCACGCGCCGCGCCATGGACAGTTTCGAGGCGGCGTTCTGGTCGGGACAGTCGCTGGAAGAGCTTTACCGCACGCTGTCGTCGAAACCGAACCATTCGATGGGCGCTTTGTTCGTCGCCGCGATGCGCGAGTGGAAGCGCAGCTTCGAGGGCGCGCCGCGCTCCTTCGCCGGCCTCCAGATGCGCATCGACAAGGTGATGCAGGTCACCATCGCGCGCGAGATCGAGCGGCTGGAAAAGCGTCTTCTGGTGCTGGCGACCATCGGTTCGGCCGGCCCCTTCATCGGCCTGTTCGGCACCGTGGTCGGCATCATGACCAGCTTCCAGTCGATCGCGGCGTCGAAGAATACCTCGCTCGCCGTGGTGGCGCCCGGCATCGCCGAGGCGCTGATGGCGACCGCAATCGGCCTCATCGCCGCCATACCGGCGACGATTTTCTATAACAAGTTCGCCAGCGAAGTGAACAAACAGGCGCAGCGTCTCGAGGGCTTCGCCGACGAATTCTCAGCCATTCTGTCGCGTCAGATCGACGAGCGCGGCGGCAACTGAACACGAGCGACAGGCGCGGATCGCGGGCCGTCCGGGGGCTTTACG
>JAHCKF010000361.1 GCA_026125925.1 Pseudolabrys sp. | reverse complement strand
TCGCCATCTTGTGGCCGCGCGGGATGCGCTGCTGCGCCTTGACGCCGGCCGCCGTTGCACCCTGGCCGACCTGATCGACCGCAACGATGACATTGTCGTCGGCGGCGAGACGAATGATGCGCGGCGCCTTCAAGGCTTGCTCGGTCATGGTGCGAATCCGATCACTGTTTGCGGCTGGCGAGCAGCTCGGCGTATTCGATGGCTTCGATCAGGCTTCGTTCGCTCGCGATGCCCTTGCCGGCGATGTCGAAGGCCGTGCCGTGATCGACCGACGTGCGGATGATCGGCAGGCCGAGGGTGATGTTCACGCCGCTCAGGGCCTCCCACTTTCCGGTTGCCGGATCGACGGAGAAGCCGAGCAGCTTCACCGGAATGTGGCCCTGGTCGTGATACATCGCCACCACCGCGTCGAACTGGCGGGCGCGCATCTTGACGAACACCGTATCGCCCGGCACCGGTCCAGTCACATCGATGCCACCCTTGCGCAGCTTTTCCAGCACGGGTCCGGCGACGTCGATGTCGTAGCGTCCGAGCACGCCGCCTTCGCCGGCATGCGGATTGAGCGCGGCGACCGCGATGCGCGGGCGCTCGAGGCCGAGGCGGATCAACGTTTGGTGGGTGAGGGCGACGACGCGGGCGAGCCGCTCCGGCGTCGCCTTGGCCGGGACCTGCTCTAGCGGAATATGCGTCGTGACATGGCTGACGCGGAAATCGCCGTGCGCCAGCATCATCACCGGTCCGGTGCCGCCGGAGAGATCGGCGAGTAGTTCGGTGTGGCCGGGATAGTGATGGCCGGCGAGATGCAACGCTTCCTTGCTGAGGGGCGCCGTGACAATGGCGTCGGAACGGCCACCGCGTTGCGCATCGACCGCCGCGGCAATGGCGCGATAGGCGAGTTCGCCGGTTTGCGCCGACCATTCCCCGAACGCGGGCGCGGCCGCGCCATTGCCGACCTCGATCAACTCGACGCCTTCGAAGCTTTGCAGCGCCGGCAGCGACATGACTTTCGCTGCCACGTCGAACACCTTGGCCGAGCCGGCCACGGTGATCCGCGCCGTCGGCGCGGTGCTGCCGGAACGCAGTGTCCGCAACGCCTTCAGGATGATTTCGGGGCCGATGCCAGCGGCATCGCCCATGGTGATGCAAAGACGTGTCAGGGGCATTGAACCTTCTCGATGATCTCGCGCAGCGTATCCTCGGAGCCGAAGGCGCCGGATTTGGAAATGACAGGCAGGCCGGCCCAGGCGCCGTCGGCAAATTCCGAGACGGCAATGCCGCGCTCGAGCAAGCCGCGCACCGCCAAGCCGTAAGCGCCGAGACTCCCGTTGCAGACGGCTAGCGTGTCGCCCCCCATGACGATCACAGCATCCGGGCGATCGAGGCGCGGCAGCACCTCGCGCAAAGCCTTCTCGAGCAGACGCCTCGCCTCCGTGGCCGGCATGTCCGGAATGTCGGCGACGAGCGCTGAACAGGTATTGGCTTTCAGCCGCGCATTGACAATGCGCGCGGCGGCTGTCGCATCGTAATCAGGCGGCAAGGCCGCCAGGGCCGATGGCTCGTCGCGGCACAGCCGCTTCACCTGAAGCGATGCGACCGGGTGCCTCGTGCCGCAAATGATAAGCACGCGGCGCGCAGCGAGTTTAAGCGGCGCGATGGGGCCTGCGATCGCTTCGGCAAGGCCCGCGCTGCCGCACCAGAGCACGCGGCCCATGCGCCTGCCTTGATCGGCGACGCGTTTTAGATCGTCATCGGTCTCTGCATCGCAGAGGAAAACGTGTGGCGCGCCGGATGTTGGCGAGTCGGAAAAGCCGGACCGCACCGCGATATTGAGACGGGCGAACGCGGAAGCGAGGTCCGGGCCGGTCATCCGATACTTATCGTCGCCGGCGAGCTTTGCCCATTGCCGGCCGTTCCGC
Organism: Pseudolabrys sp.; assembly: GCA_026125925.1. The sequence continues at coordinate 1,621 of JAHCKF010000361.1, read as the reverse complement.
GTGACGCGCCCGAGCCCGGGAAGGGCGGGGGCAAGCACTACGGCCTCGAAGCGGCTTTGCCGGACGATATGTGCGATCTCTGCGGCGACGTGGCCGCGCAACAGGCTGTCGATCTTCTTAAAAACGAGTCCATCGAAGCCGTCAAAAGCCGGAGCGAACGCGCTCACCCGGGCGAGCGCTTCATCCTCCGCGACGTCGCGGGTCTCGGTCGATAGCGCATAACTCCCGCTGCCCGGAATGGAGGCGGCATCGAAAATCAGGGGCAGGGATTGTCCCTGGCAGACGAAGCAGCCGGCCGTATCCAGCGCGCCCGTCAGATCGTCGGCGATGATGCGGACGGGCTGCACGGCTAGTCTGCGTCGCCGGTGGCGACGGTCACGGTCGCGCCACGTGCGCGCAGGGCGGCGCAGATCGCCGGATCGGCTTTCCAGTCGGTCACCAGCTCGTCGATGTCTTCGATGGCGCAGATGCGGAACGTCGAGGCGTCGCCGAGCTTGGTGTGATCGGCCAATACGCGCACGCTGCGCGCCGCCTTCGCCATCAGTTGCTTAATGCGCGTGATTTCGACGGTCACTTCGCTCGGCCCATCGAGTGTTACGGCATGCGCGCCGATCAGCGCCACGTCGGCTTTCACGCCGAGCAGGAAATCCTCGCCCGGCGCGCCGTACAGGGTCATAGAACCGGGACGCACACGGCCGCCGATGGTGAGCACGGTGACGGCGCTCGAATTGGCGAGGGTCTGCGCAACAAGAATGTCGTTGGTGATCGCGGTGATCGGGATGTCGCGGTCGAGGACAGCCTGCGCAGCTTCGCGAACGGTTGAGCTGCTGTCAAATATCACGCTCTGGTGGGGCTCGATGCGAGCCGCGGCGGTCCGGCCGATCGCGACTTTTTCCTCGTGGCGGATGTGAGCAGAGACCGCATGGCCCGGCTCGAGCCGCGCCAGCGCGCGCGCGCGCAGGCTGGCGCCGCCGAAGGTCCTATCAAGAAAGCCTTTGGCTTCAAGCGTTTCCAGATCGCGCCGGATGGTCGCCACCGATGCGCCGATGGCGTCGGCGAACTGCTGTACCGAGGCGGCGCCATCCGCCTGCAATAGCTCCAGGATCATGGCCTGGCGCTGGGCAGGGATGAGCGCGACGCGCGAGGGTGTTTGCCGGTCAGTGGTCATGGGTTTCTCCCGCACCTATAACAAACTCGATCAACGAACGTCAAACTACGACAAATTCGATTGACAACGATCAAATTCGCATCAAGACTTTCCCACGTGCCCGCGATCGTCCCAACCGACGGGCCTTCCTGGGGAGGATTCCAATGAAATTGCCGCACATGTTCCGCGCGCTGATCGCAGCAGGCGCATTGCTGGTGCCATTGTCCGCGCCGTCGATGGCGGCCGACGCCGAGTGGAAGCTGTACACCTACTTCGGCGCCAAAGATAAGCCGACGATGCTGCACCGCGCCTTCGCCGAGGACGTCACCAAGGCGACGGGCGGCCGGCTCAAGATCACTGTCTTCGCCGCCAGCGAACTGCCCTACAAGGCCTCGGACGTCCTGCGCATCACCGCCGGCAATCAGGTGCAAATGGGCGACGTTGCGCTCGGTTTCGTCGCCGGCGACGTGCCGG
>JAHCKF010000360.1 GCA_026125925.1 Pseudolabrys sp. | reverse complement strand
ACCTGTTCCGCAATCCGCTGGTGGCGATGGAATTGAAAGCCTTCGACGCCGTGGTGTTCGACCCGCCGCGCCAGGGCGCCGAGCGTCAGGCGCAGGAGCTGGCGGCGAGCAAGGTGCCCCTCGTCGTCGCCGTATCGTGCGATGCCTCGACCTTCGCCCGCGACGCCCGCCTTCTCATCGACGGCGGCTACAAACTGACGAGCGTGACGCCGGTCGATCAGTTCCGCTATTCGCAGCATGTGGAGATGGTGGGGAAGTTCGAGCGGTAGCGCTCTTTCTTCCCTCTCCCCTTGTGGGAGAGGGCAAGAAGGGATCACCTAAAATCCATGCCGCCGCCCCAGCGGTCCTGCCACATCTTCTCGCCGATGGTGCAGGAGACGCGCGGCTTGTCGGCGCTGGCCGGAATCACCTTCGCTTCCGGCTGCCGGCCGGCGACTTCGAGGATCAATTTGGTGCGCGTCGCCTCGATGAATTTCTCGCGCGCCTTGATCGGCACCACGAAGGCGCCGGGGCCGCCGATGACGCAGTCCTCGTAGTAGATGTCGAGCTGATCGATATCGAGTGTCGCGAAGTTGGAGCGTTTGAGCATGATCGGCAGGCCGTTGATGGTGATGCCGGCCTTGATGATTTCGTCGCGCGTCGGAGCGACGAAATCGCCGGAATTGTTGGCGCCGTCGCCGGACACGTCGATGACGCGACGCGCGCCGCGATAACCGCTGTTGTCGAACAGCGGCTTGGCGAATTTCAGCGCGCCCGAAATCGAGGTGCGCGATGCCCGCCGATACGGCGCCTGGGCAATCTCGCTGGCGACGGCGTCCGCCGACTCCGGGCCGTCGATCAGCCGCCACGGCATGACGACACGCTGGTCGCCGGCGCCCGCCCACTCGAAATAGGTGACGGCGATCTTGCCATGGGCGCCCTCGCGCAGCGCCATGAGGAACTCGCGCGACGTCAGCGCCTGCGCATAGCCTTCGCGTTGCAGCGCCTGCTCATCGGGATCCATCGAATAGGAGACATCGACCGCCAGCACGAGTTCGACGTCGACCGGGATGGCGTTGGGGCTCAGGTCGGCGAGGCGCGCATGCGGCGCGGCCCACGCGGCAATGGAGGCGACGCACAAGGCCCCCGCCATAGCACCATAAAGACAAAACCGCCTCATGCCGCCCTCCTGCGTCAAAGCACAGAGGCGTTATGGTGCCATGACGCGGCGGCCGGTAAAAGGCCGCCGGTGCATGGCACCCTCAGCTTTCCAGCACTAGCTTTCCAGAACTTCGGTTCCGGCAATCTCGATACCGAAGCCGCCGAGGCCGACATAAGTGCGGTGACTCGAGGACAGGAGCCGGATCGAGGAAATGCCGAGATCTTTCAGGATCTGCGCGCCGAGGCCGACGTCGCGCCACTGCTGCGAGCGCGCCGTGTCGGTTTCCGTGGCGCCCTCCTGCGGGATCTCGGTCACCGGCACGCCGGCGGTGCCGTCGCGCAAGTAGACGATGACGCCGCGGCCGGCGGACTTGAACACCTTGAGTGCCGAACGGATCGACTTCGCGCCGCCGAACACGTCGCCGATCACGTCCGCACGGTGCAGGCGCGCCGGCACATCCTTGCCATCGCCGATGTCGCCATAAACGAAGGCCATGTGATGCACGCGGTCAAACGGCGTCACGTAAGCGTAGCCCTGCATGGTGCCGATGTCGGACGTCAGCGAGAAGTCGCCGACGCGCGTCACCAGTTTCTCGCGCGCCTGCCGGTAGGCGATGAGATCGGCGACCGAGATCTGCGCCAGCTTGTGCTGCGCGGCGAAAGCCGCAACCTGCGGCCCGCGCATCACGGTGCCGTCGTCGTTCATCAGTTCCGACAATACGCCGACCGCCGGCAGGCCGGCGAGCTTGCACAGATCGGTGCAGGCCTCGGTATGGCCGGTGCGCATCAGCACGCCGCCCTCGCGCGCGATCAGCGGGAACACGTGACCGGGCCGGGCGAAATCGGCAGCGCCCATGTTGTCGTTGGCGAGCGCGCGCACGGTGTTGGTGCGCTCTTCCGCCGAAATGCCGGTGGTCAGGCCGTGCTTGACGTCGATGGTCACGGTGAAGGCGGTGCCGAGCGGCGCGTCGTTCTTGGCCACCATCGGATCGAGATGCAGGCGGCGCGCATCGGCGGCGGTGATGGTTGCGCAGACGATGCCGGAGGTATGGCGGATGATGAAGGCCATCTTCTCCGGCGTGCAGAGCGAGGCGGCAACGAACAGGTCGCCCTCGTTCTCGCGGTCGTCATCGTCGGTGACGACGACGATCTCGCCTTTGGCGAAGGCCTTGATCGCCGCTTCAACTTTGCTGTGGGTATTTGACACCAGAAACTCCGACTTCTTCTTACCCTCTCGCCTTTTGGGAGAGGGTAAGAAAGCGCTGCTCACTTCTTCTCCAACGGCCACGGCAGGCCCTCGCCGACCTGGCCGCGATGCATCAGATAGTGATCGGCGATCACGCACGCCACCATGGCCTCGCCGATCGGCACGGCGCGGATGCCGACGCACGGGTCGTGACGGCCCTTGGTGAACAACTCTGTGTTGGTGCCGTAGCGATCAACGGTCTTGCGCGGGGTCAGGATCGACGAGGTCGGCTTGACCGCGAAGCGCGCGACGATCGCCTGCCCGCTCGAAATGCCGCCGAGGATGCCGCCGGCATGGTTCGACAGGAACAACGGCTTGCCGTCATTGCCCATCCGCATCTCGTCGGCGTTGTCCTCGCCGGACAATTCCGCGGCGGCAAACCCGTCGCCGATCTCGACGCCCTTGACGGCGTTGATGCCCATCAGCGCGCCGGCGATCTCGGCATCGAGCTTGGCATAGACCGGCGCGCCAAGGCCCGCCGGCACGCCTTCGGCGACGACCTCGATCACCGCGCCGATCGACGAGCCGGATTTGCGCACCTCGTCGAGATACTCTTCGTAGAACTTGGCCTGCACTGGATCGGGGCAGAAGAAGGGGTTCTTGCCGACCTCGTCCCAGTCCCAGCGCGAGCGCTCGATCTTGTGCGGGCCCATCTGCACCAGCGCGCCGCGCACCGACAGGCCGGGCACGACCTTGCGGGCGATGGCGCCGGCGGCGACGCGCGCCGCGGTCTCGCGCGCCGACGAACGGCCGCCGCCGCGATAATCGTTGATGCCGTACTTCACGTCGTAGGTGAAACCGGCATGGCCCGGACGGTACTTGTCCTTGATCTCGGAATAGTCCTTCGAGCGCTGATCGACATTCTCGATCAGCAGCATGATCGGCGTGCCGGTCGTGACCTGCTGACCGGTCGCCTCGTCGGTGAAGACGCCGGAGAGAATCTTCACCGCGTCCGGCTCCTGGCGCTGCGTGGTGAAGCGCGACTGGCCCGGCCGGCGCTTGTCGAGGAACGCCTGGATCTCCTCGGCCGTGACCGGGATGCGCGGCGGGCAACCATCGACGACGCAGCCGATCGCCGCCCCGTGGCTTTCGCCGAAGCTGGTGAACCGGAACAGGTGGCCGAAGGTGTTGAAGGACATGGGATTTCGCAGAC
>JAHCKF010000036.1 GCA_026125925.1 Pseudolabrys sp. | reverse complement strand
GACCCAGGAGGAGCTGCTTAAGTTCGACACCCTCGGCAACGTCACCCTGCTGCACGTCACCGATATTCACGGCCAGTTGATGCCGGTGTTCTTCCGCGAGCCGACGGTCAATCTCGGCGTCGGCGAGGCCAAGGGCCAGCCGCCGCATGTCACCGGCGCGGATTTCCTCAAGCGCTTCGGCATCGCCGCCGGCTCGGCCGAGGCTTATGCGCTGACCGACCAGGACTTCACGGCGCTGGCGAAGGGCTACGGCAAGATCGGCGGTCTCGATCGTCTCGCCACGGCGGTTGCCCATGTCCGCGCCGAACGCGGCGACAAGGTGCTGCTGCTCGACGGCGGCGATACCTGGCAGGGCTCGCTCGGCGCCAATGCGTCGAAGGGCCAGGACATGGCCGACTGCATGGCCCTCTTAAAGCCCGATGCCATGACCGGCCACTGGGAGTTCACCTATGGCGAAGACCGGGTGAAGGAACTGGTCGACAAGCTCGGCTTCGCGTTCCTCGCTTTGAACGTCCGTGACACCGAATGGAACGAGCCGGTATTTGACGCCTTCAAGATGTTCGAGCGCGGCGGCGTCAAGATCGCGGTGCTCGGTCAGGCGTTCCCCTACACGCCGGTTGCCAATCCGCGCTGGATGATCCCGAAGTGGTCGTTCGGCATCCGCGAGGAGGACGTCCGGGCCCAGGTGGAAAAGGCGCGCAAGGCCGGCGCCCAGCTCGTCGTGCTGCTCTCGCACAACGGCTTCGACGTCGATCGCAAGCTCGCGGCCCGTGTCGAGGGCATCGACGTCATCCTCACCGGCCATACGCACGATGCGCTGCCGGAGGCGATCAAGATCGGCAACACGCTGCTGATCGCTTCGGGCAGCCACGGCAAGTTCCTGTCACGGCTCGATCTCGACGTGCAGGGTGGGGTGGTCAAGGGCTTCCGCTACAAGCTCATCCCGCTGTTTGCCGACGTCATCAAGCCGGACGCGGCGATGACCGCGGCGATCGAGAAGGCGCGGGCGCCTTATGCCAAGGATCTGGCGCGCGTCGTTGGCCAGGCCGATTCGCTTCTGTACCGCCGCGGCAACTTCAACGGCACCTTCGATGACCTGATCTGCGCGGCGCTGCTGAAGGAACGCGACGCCGAGATCGCGCTGTCGCCGGGCTTCCGTTGGGGCACCAGCGTGCTGCCGGGCGCGCCGATCACGGTCGAGGACATCCATAACGCCACCGCGATCACCTATCCGCAGGTCTACCGTTTGCCAATGACCGGGCAGCGCCTCAAGGACGTGCTCGAGGACGTTGCCGACAACCTGTTCAACCCCGACCCGTATTATCAGCAGGGTGGCGACATGGTGCGCTGCGGCGGGCTCGGATATACGATCGATGTTTCGAAGCCGATCGGTAGCCGCATCTCCGGTATGACGTTGCTGAAGACCGGGCAGGCGATTGACCCGGCGCGGGAATACACGGTGGCAGGCTGGGCGAGCGTCAACGAAGGCACGCAGGGCCCGCCGGTCTGGGAGCTGGTCGAGCGCTATGTTGTCGCCGAAAAGACCGTCCGCGTCACGCCGAACACGAGCGTGAAAATCACCGGCGTTTGAAACGCTTATGCTCTTTTCTCCGGCCTGGCGGTAGAATGGTTCCTCAATATCGTGGGGAACGAGAAGATTTCTTTACATTCACCAAAAGGAATATGATAAGTAGGCCGATGTAAACGGGAGCGGCCGCACTTAACGGCCGTCCTGCGGGAGGATGGCGATGACCAACAAATCCGACGCGCCGCGTCCATCGCGGCGGCGATTCCTGACCGGAGCTGCCGGACTTGTCGCGGCCGGTGCTGCCGGTGCCGCGCGCGCGGACGATGCCAATCTGCCGCCGAACGTGGCGCCCTGGAGCAGGACCTTGGGCGATGGCGTCGCGGTGCGGCCCTATGGTCAGCCCTCCAAATTCGAGAAGGACGTCATTCGCCGTGACGTGCAGTGGCTGACCGCAAGCCGCGAGTCATCGGTCAGTTTCACGCCGCTGCATGAACTCGACGGCATCATCACGCCGAACGGCCTGTGCTTCGAGCGTCACCACGGCGGCATCGCCGAAGTCGATCCGCACGACTATCGGCTGATGATCCACGGTCTCGTCGACAAGCCGCTGATCTTCACGCTGGAGGATCTCAAGCGGCTGCCGCGCGTCAACCGCATTTACTTCCTCGAATGCGCCGCCAATTCCGGCATGGAGTGGCGCGGCGCGCAGCTCAATGGCTGCCAGTACACCCACGGCATGATCCATAGCGTCATGTACACGGGCGTGCCGCTGAAACTGCTGCTGGAGCAGGCCGGCGTGAAGGCGAACGGCAAATGGCTGCTGGTCGAGGGCGGCGATTCCTCCGGCCTCGACCGCTCGCTGCCGCTGGAGAAGGCGCTCGACGATTGCCTCGTCGCCTACCGCATGAATGGCGAGATGCTGCGTCCGGAGCAGGGCTATCCGGTCCGCCTCGTCGTGCCGGGCTGGCAGGGCAACATCTGGATCAAGTGGCTGCGCCGAATCGAAGTCGGCGACCAGCCCTGGTACACGCGCGAAGAGACGTCGAAATACACCGACCTGATGCCGAGCGGCAAAGCGCGCAAATTCACCTTCGTGATGGACGCTAAGTCCGTGATCACGTCGCCGTCGCCGCAGGCGCCAATCAAGAACAAGGGCTTCCTGGTGATCTCGGGGCTGGCCTGGTCGGGCCGCGGCAAGGTCGCGCGCGTCGATGTTTCGCTCGATGGCGGCCGCAACTGGCAAACGGCGAAGATCGACGGTCCGGTGCTCGACAAGTCGCTGGTGCGTTTCTACGTCGAGACCGAATGGAACGGCGAGGCGCTGCTGCTGCAATCGCGCGCCATGGACGAGACCGGCTACGTGCAGCCGACCAAGGACGCGCTGCGCGCCATCCGTGGCGTCAATTCGATCTATCACAACAACGGCATTCAGACCTGGTCGGTCAAAGCGAGCGGGGAGGTCGAAAATGTCGAGGTGGGTTGAGCAGAGTTTGATCCGTCATCCTGAGGAGCGAGCGCAGCGAGCCTCGAAGGACGACGGCCCGGGCATCGCGGCTATTGGCCGCTCATCCTTCGAGGGCTTCGCTTCGCGAAGCCACCTCAGGATGACGGGTTTGGCCATTTGCGGGTTTTTAGCGGTTACGTCGGTGGCCTTCGCGCAATCCGCCAAGCCGCAGAACTACAACATCGGCACCCCGGCAACGGCGGCGCAAATTGCCGGCTGGGACATCGACGTGCGGCCGGATGGGCAGGGACTGCCGCAGGGCAAGGGCTCGGTGAAAACCGGTGAGACGCTGTACCTGGAGCGCTGCGCCGCCTGCCACGGCGAATTCGGCGAAAGCGCCGGGCGCTGGCCGCAGCTCGCGCAGGGCAAGGGCACGTTGGCGACGCACGATCCGGTCAAGACCGTCGGCTCGTATTTCCCGTACGCCTCGAGCGTATTCGATTACGTGCGCCGTGCCATGCCGTTCGGCGACGCGCAGTCGCTGACCAATGACGAGCTCTACGCCATCGTCGCCTTCGTGCTGAACCTCAATGACATCGTCGACGACAAGTTCGTGCTGTCGAAGGAAACCTGGAGCCAGGTGAAGATGCCGAACGCCGACGGCTTCTACGACGACGATCGCGACACGACCGAGAAGGCGTTCTGGAACAAGAACCCGTGCATGAAGGATTGCCGGCCGCCGGTGAAGATCACGGGGCATGCTTCTGTCATCGACGTCACGCCGGACGACACAACTGCGCGCAAAAGCGGCGTCGAATAGAATACCATTCGCTGCGACGTTTTGTCGGGGCGCGGCAAGCAAGAAGAAATAGGGCGGCATGGCGCGCCATGCCAAGCTCGACGCGACCGGGAGGCGAGGCGATGCGTCGTGCCGCGCACGAGCACTATCGCGCGATCGTAACAGGAGCGTTGGGCGGCGCGATCGGCATTGTTCTGATGAGCGCCGCTTCGGCCGCCGATATCGAACTCGGCCGTTATCTGTCGTCGGAATGCACGACCTGCCATGGCGCCGCCAAGGCGGACAGCGCTATTCCCGTTATTCACGGTCTCGATCAGGCGCATTTCATCGAAGTGCTCAAGGCTTATCGCTCGGGATCGCTGCCCAACCCAGTCATGCAGAACATCGCCGGCCGGCTGCACGACGACGACATCGCAGCGCTCGCTGCCTATTTCGCGGCCGCCAGGCCGCAATAATGAGGGGGTGGACTATGACTGACATGACACGTCGCAAGTTCGGCCTGTTTGCCGGCGCATCGATGGCCGCCATGGCGCTGCCGCTGGCGGCGCCCGCTTTCGCGCAAGGCAAGCCGCGCGTGGTGGTGATCGGCGGCGGCCCCGGCGGCGCCACCGCCGCGCGCTATATCGCCAAAGAGTCGAACGGCGCGATCGACGTGACGCTGATCGAACCGTCGAAGACCTTCACCACCTGTTTCTTCTCCAACCTCTATGTTGGCGGTTTCCGCGACTACAATTCGCTGACCCACAATTACGACAAGGTGCGCCAGTCCGGCGTCACCGTCGTTCACGCCTTGGCGTCGGCGATCGATCGCGACAAGAAGGAGGTGGCGATCGAAGGCGGCAGCCGCATCGGCTATGACCGGCTACTGGTCGCGCCCGGCATCGATCTCAAGTTCGATTCCGTGCCGGGGTATTCGGAAGCCGCCGCCGAGATCATGCCGCACGCCTGGAAGCCGGGGCCGCAGACCCAGCTTCTGGTCAGCAAGCTCAACGCGCTCCAGGACGGCGATCAGATCGTCATGATCGCGCCGCCGAACCCGTATCGCTGTCCGCCGGGGCCTTACGAGCGCGCCTCGATGTTCGCGCATGTGCTCAAGTCGAAGGGCCACACCAAGTCGCGCATCGTCATCCTCGATCCCAAGCCGACCTTCTCCAAGCAAGGGGTGTTCGCCGAGGGCTGGGAAACGCACTATCCCGGCATGATCGAGTGGCAGGACCCGAAAATGCATGGCGGCATCAAGGGCGTCGATGCCAAGACCGGCGAGGTCAAGACCGACCTTGCCGACTACAAGGCGGCGCTGGTGAACGTCATTCCGGCGCAGATGGCCGGCAAGATCGCGCGCGACGCGGCGCTGGTGAACAACACCGGCTACTGCCCGATCGACGCCGGCTCGATGAAGTCGACCGTCGATCCGAACATCTACGTCGTCGGCGATGCCTCAATTGCCGGCGAGATGCCGAAGTCGGCCTTTGCCGCCAACAGCCAGGCCAAGGTGGCGGCGATGAATATCCGAGCCGAGCTGACGCAGTCGCGCGCTTTCCCGGCGCGTTATTCGAACACCTGCTGGAGCCTGATCGCGCCCGACGATAACATCAAGGTCGGCGCCAGCTACGAGGCCCAGGACGGCGTCATCAAGGCCAGCAACAGCTTCGTCAGCCAGAAAGGCGAGGCGGCCGAGCTGCGCAAGCAGAACTACAAGGAGTCGGTCGACTGGTACGCCGGCATCACGGCGGATGTTTTCGGCTGATCTGATTGGTCATTCCGGGGCGCGCCGATAGGCGCGAACCCGGACTCCAGTCAGGTACTCCGAGCCGGCTTCTGGATTCCGGGCTCACGGCCTCCGGCCGTGCCCCGGAATGACGGGCTACGGTTGTCTTAGCCTTTGCAGCACCTCGAGCCCGGCATAGCCATCCGGCTTCATGCCGACGCTTTTCTGGAAGGCGCCAATGGCGCGCACGGTGTCCGAGCCGGTGCGGCCGTCGACGCCGTCGGTCTTGAAGCCTCGCGCGTTGAGGCGGGTTTGGATTTCCTTGATTTCGTCGATGGTCGGGATGCGCTCGCCGCCGGGGAATTGCTGGCGGAAATCGCCGTTGCCGCGGATGAGATCGCCGAGATGCACCAGCGCCAGCGAATAGCTCGCCGACGGATTGTAGGAATAGACAGCGCGGAAGTTTTGCCCGACGAGGAAGGCCGGCCCGCCGCGTACCGGGATCCACAGCTTCACGTGATCGTTCGGCCGGTGGAACGCCTGGCCGTCGGCCCGACGGAAACCGTGGCCGTGCCAGGTGGCGTAGGTGCGCATGGTTCGGTTGTCGGCATAGCGTTCGCCGCCGGAGGGCACCGTGACCTCGCATCCCCAAATTTCGCCGCGCCGCCACTTGCCGCGCTCGACCAGATAACGCGCCGTGCCGGCCAGCGCGTCGTCGGGCTTGCCGAACGGATTGATACGGCCGTCGCCATCGAAATCGACGCCGATCCGCAGCCAGACTTCGGGCATCCACTGCGTATGGCCCATGGCGCCGGCCCATGAGCCGATCATCGCGTCGGGCCGCGCCCAGCCGCGATCGACGATCTTGAGCGCGTTGATCAGTTCGGCTTCCCAGTACCGACGCCGGCGCGGCTCGCCATAGGCCAGCGCCGCCAGCGCCGGGATGATGGGCCGCATGTATTTCGGATTGTCGATGACGTCGCCGAACGACGACTCCATGCCCCACAGCCCGAGCAGCACATAGCGATCGACCCCGTATTCGCGCTCGAGCCGCGCCAGCAGGGCTGCGTGCTCCTTTGCCCGCTGCTTGCCGGTGGTGACGCGCCAGTCCGAGCAGCGGCGATTGATGTATTGCCACATCGCCTCGGTGAACTCTGGCTGCCGCCGTTGCAGGGCGTAGACTTCGGTGTCGGGCTTCACATGGCCCATGACGCGGTCATAGGTTGCCTCTGACACGCCGCGGCGCACGGCTTCGGCGCGGAAGCGTTCGACCCAGCGCTGAAACGATGCCGACTGCGCGAAGGCCGCATCACCGCTGACAAGCGCGCCGGCAAGCGCGAATGCACCGCTCAACAAGGCGCGGCGATGCAGCAGGAGCGGGGGGCCGTTGTCGAATCGAGCCATGGCCGCAGTTTAGCTGCGGCCTCATCGCGCACAATCGGCGCGGATATGCCGCAGCCCGCAACCGCAGCGAGTGGAACTATTCGTCGGTCTCGGTGCGCGGTCCGCGGCGGCGATGCCGGCGATGTTTCTTGCGCGGCTTCTTGCGATCGGCCTTGGCCTCCGATTTTTTCGGCGGGACGGCGATCTCGGTCCTGGTGCCGCCCGGGGTGACGGCGGTGACGGGGGGATTGAGGATCACCGGCGGTTTGTCCGGTACCGGCGGCACCGGATCGCCTTCGTGGAGTTCCTTGCCGCGGCCGCCGATCAGCTTCTCGTAGGCCAGCACGAGCGACATGTAAGGGTTGACCCAGACCCAGCCGGATTTGGTCACCACCTGGATGTTGAAGTGCAGGTGGTAGGAGGTGCCGCTCTCGTAATCGCCCCAGGTCGCGACCTTGCCGATGATCTCGCCTTCCTTGACCTCGCGGCCGGTGACGAGGCCGTCGGCGTCCATGAATTTCGGGTTCAAGTGCAGGTAGCGAAAGCGCACGAACTCGTTGGTGTTGTTCAGCACCAGATAGGCGGCCAGGTTGCCGGGCAGGCGCCAGATCAGGCCATCGCGCACCGCGGCAACGGTGTGGTGATAGGGCTCGCAGCGGTCGGAGCCGACATTGTCCATGACGCAGTTGGAAGGCCTGATGTCCTGGCCCTGATGGCCGTGGCCGCCGGCGCACTGGCCGACGAGGAAGTCGCGCAACTCGCAGAAATTGTCGCGCCACGGATAGCTGAAATTCACCGCCGCCGATTCATTGAAGGTCAGCGGCAGGCCGTTGACCTTGCAGGCATAGGGCGCATCTTTCTTGCCGAGCCGGCCGGTATGGCCGCTGCGGTAGCAGTCGCCCCACGGCATGAAGCTCTGCGACTTCACGTAAGCCGGCGCTTCGGCGATCGGGAAGCGCATCAGCGCGTAGACGTGATAGTCAGCGCGGCCCGGCAATTTCTTGTAGCCGCTGTTCGGGATGAGATCGCCCGGCGCATAATAAGTGAAGTCCGAAGGCCCGGTCGGCTGCGTCAGGTCGAGATGCGGCTCGGCGATTTTCTGCGGCGTGCCGCCGACCACGGCGAGCTTCTTGAGGAAGGCTTCGGCGATCGGATCGGCTTCGCGGCACGACAGATACTTCGACGAGACGCGCGTGTCGTAGCATTGGATCGAGACGATATAGGGTACGCCGAAACGCTCGAAGGCGTAGCGCACATGGGCTTCGCGCAGGATGCGCCGGATGCCGGGATAGAGCGTCGAAAGCGATTTGTCCTTCGGCGGGAAGACTTCCTGGAGGTCCGGCGGGTCGAGGTCGTAGGTGAAGGCGGCGCCGGTGAGTTCGATCTCGATCGGCTTTTTCTTGTAGCTGACCTTGAACGGGCCGCCGCCGATGTCGAGCGCGTAAGTGCCGGTGAAGCCGGCAGGGCCGGGCAGGAAGTATTTGGTCGGATGGAACGGCCCGAAATACTTGTCGGAGGCAGTGTCCGCGCCGTCGGCTTTGAAGGCGTCGAGGTCGAACGGCGCCAGCACCGGCACGCTGCTCTTATCGATGCCGGGGAAGCGCTTGGCGGTGATGGCGTTGAGCCGGGCGAACTGCTCGGCGGCGCCGCCGTCGCCGGCGTCCTTGAGCGCGGCGGCAGCGGCAGTCCAGTCGACCGGACTGATCGTCACCTTCGGCGGTTCGATCTCGGCAGCGGCCGCGGCAGAAGAGGCACCAAGCGCGGCCAGCAGCGCCACGCCGACAAGAACCCGTCGTCTCAACTCACGCCCCTTGCTGCGCGCCCCCGCGGCGTCGCCTTCCGAACGGGGCGAGACTAGCGGTTCCACCGCGCCGCCCACAAGGGCGGGCGCTGTGCGGCTTATGGCAGCGCGGGGGTGCCGTTTCGGGACAGGGCTCTTGTTAGTCCTTGGCGCGTTCGACGTAAGCACCGTCGGCGGTCATCACCACGACGCGGGTGCCGGCGACGATATGGGTCGGCACCATGGTGCGCACCCCGTTGGACAGGATCGCCGGCTTGAACGAACCCGAGGCCGTCTGGCCTTTGACGACCGGCTCGGTCTCGGTGATTTCGAGCGTCACCTTCTGCGGAATCTCGATCGAGATGGCGATGCCTTCGTGCATCGACAGGTTCACTTTCATGCCTTCCTGCAGATAGGCCGCGGCGTCGCCGATGACGTCGGCCTGCACCTGGACCTGATCGTAGGTCTCGTCGTTCATGAAGTGGAAGCCTTCGGCGTCGTTGTAGAGATAGGAATATTCCACCTCTTCAACGTGGGCGCGCTCGACCTGGTCGGTCGTCTTGTAGCGCTGCTGGGTCTTCACGCCGTCGGAAATCCGGCGCATATCGATCTGGGTGGTGGGCGTACCCTTGCCGGGATGGAAGCTCTCGGCGTTCAGGACGACATAGAGCTTGCCGTCGAGATCCAGGATATTGCCCTTACGAACTTGGCTGGCGATGACCTTCACGATAGCGATCCTTGAAAATAGAGCGGTCCCGGCATGCGGGGCCGGATTCGGGCCGCACCATAGCGATCTTCTGGGGCATTTCCAGCCTTTCCGGGCCGCCGGGCGGCCGCGGTAAATGGCTGGAAATCCCACCAGTTTCTGGCTTCCCGGGCGGCACGCCGCCCGCCGGCCTTATCTTTTGGCCCGCGGCCGGGTCATGGCGGCCTTGCGGGCCTGGTTCGCCGGGGCAGGCTTCATCGAGGTCGAAACCGCGGCCCTCCAGGTCTCGCCCGGCAACGAGACCCATCTGCATGCCTTCGCCACCGACCTGATCGGGCCCGACACCGCGCACCGGCCGCGCTATCTGCGCACCTCGCCGGAATTCGCCTGCAAAAAGCTGCTGGCGGCCGGCGAGACCCGGATCGTCGATTTCGCCCGCGTGTTCCGCAACCGCGAGCGCGGGCCGCTGCATCACCCCGAATTCACGATGATCGAATGGTACCGGGCGGGCGAGCCCTATGAGGCGCTGATGGACGACTGCGCCGCCCTATTGGCCGAGGCCGCGCGCGCGACCGGCGCGACGCGCTTTTCCTGGCGCGGCCGCGCCATCGACCCGTTCGCGCCGCCGCACCGGCTCACCGTAGCGGAGGCCTTTGCGCGCTATGCCGGCATCGACCTCCTGCACACGATCAGCGGCGGCGAGGGCGATCGCGACCGCCTGGCGCAAGCCGCGGCGCGGGAAGGCATAGCCTACGGCACCGATGACGACTGGGGCGATATCTTCAGCCGCATCCTGGTGGAGAAGATCGAGCCGCATCTCGGCAATGAAACCGCCACCATTCTCTATGAGTATCCCTTGCCGCAGGCGGCACTGGCGCGGGCCAAACCCGGCAGCGACAAGGTGGCGGAGCGTTTCGAGATCTATGCCTGCGGCATCGAGCTCGGCAATGCCTTTGCCGAACTGACCGACGCCGCCGAGCAGCGCCGGCGCTTCGTTGCGGCGATGGACGAGAAGGAGCGCATTCACGGCGAGTGCTATCCGATCGACGAGGAGTTCCTCGCCGCGCTGGCGCAAATGCCGCCGGCCTCCGGCATCGCGCTCGGCTTCGAGCGGCTGGCGATGCTGGCCTCCGGCGCCGACCATATCGAACAGGTGATCTGGACTCCGGTTCAGGATTAGAGGCCGAGCAGGGCGTGGCGTCTCTTTCCGTCATGCCCGCTCTTGTTGCGGGCATCCACGACTTGCTTAAAGAGGAAAGACGTGGATGGCCGGGACAAGCCCGGCCATGACGAGGATAAAGTCATGGATGCGAGAATTCAGACTCTACGGAATATTTCGCAGCTCGCGGAAAGCGGTCTCGTCACGCCGGAAGAGCGCGCCGCGCTGGAGAAGGTTGCGGCGCGTTACGCCGTGGCGCTGCCGCCGGCTTTGGCCGCGCTGATCGACCGCGACGATCCGAGCGATCCGATCGCCCGCCAGTTCGTGCCGGACGCCGCCGAACTCGAGACGACGCCGGACGAACTCGCCGATCCGATCGGCGACGACGCGCATTCCCCTCGCGAGGGCATCGTGCACCGCTACCCCGACCGCGTGCTCCTCAAGCTGACGCATGTTTGCGCGGTCTATTGCCGCTTCTGCTTCCGCCGCGAAATGGTCGGACCCGACAAGCCGAACGCGCTGTCCCCGGAGGCGCTCAAGGCGGCGCTCGATTACATCCGCGACAACAGCGGCATCTGGGAGGTCATCCTCACCGGCGGCGATCCGCTCATCCTGTCGCCGCGCCGCCTGCGCGCGGTGATGCAGGAGCTGGCCGGCATTGCCCATGTAAAGGTCGTGCGCATCCACACGCGCATGCCGGTCGCCGAGCCGTCGCGCATCACGCCCGATCTCATCCGCGCGTTGAAGGCGTCAAAGAAGTCGGTCTATGTCGCCGTCCACGTCAACCACGCCCGTGAACTCGGCCGCGAGGCCCGCGAAGCCTGCGCGCGCATGGCCGACGCCGGCATTCCGCTGCTCGGCCAGTCGGTGCTGCTTAAGGGCGTCAACGACACGCCCGACGCCATGCGCGACCTGATGCGCGCCTGCGTCGAGAACCGCATCAAGCCGTATTACCTGCACCACGGCGATCTGGCGCCGGGCACGTCGCACCTGCGCACCGACATCGCCACGGGGCAGAGGCTGATGCGGGAACTGCGCGGCCGCGTGTCGGGGCTGTGCCAGCCGTACTACGTCCTCGACATTCCGGGCGGCCACGGCAAATCGCCGCTCGGGCCGAATTACCTCGAGCGCCGCGAAGAGGGTTACGAGATCGAGGACTTCACCGGCCGGCGTCACGCCTACCAATCATCGAAAGGTCAGTGACGGATCGAGATCAGGTCCAGTAGGGCGGAGGCCACCGCCAGCCCGGCAAAGCCGACGAAGACCACGACGATCACGGCATTCCAGATGAAGGCGGCGTCGCGGCGCAAGGCACGCATGACGTTCCTGCCGGATGCTTCGCTCTTGCCGTTGATGCTGCTGCTGTTGATCATGACGCAGCTCCCATACGAGCCGAACCCGTCCAGTTTAATGGCCCCGGCTGTCCGTAGCGCATATTTTCCCCATTAAATTGCGGAAGAAATGCGTCTCTTCGGCGCATGGCTGACATGAAGGCGCCGGCCGGTGCAATTTGCCGCAGTCTTTAACGGCCGCGTCCGCCGGCCCGCAGCGACGCCATGCTCTCGAACACGCCGTCGCGGAACACCAGGCGGTGCCTCAGCGCCGCGGCGAAATGGGCGAGGAACAAGACGAACAACGTCACCGCGAGCACCGTGTGGGCGTCGCGGAGGATGGTGTAGAGCATATCGTTCTGCGGCAAAATCGGCGGCAGCTCGAACGCGCCATATAGCACCACCGGATAGCGCGCGGCCGACAGCATGGCCCAGCCGACCAGCGGCACCGCGATCATCAGCACATACAGCACGATATGAGAGCCGTGGGCGGCAAACCGCAGCGCCGGCGGCATGTCGTTCGGCAAGGCCGGCACGCGCCCGACGAGCCGGTTGAGCAGGCGGATGGCGGCCAGCACCAGGATGGCGATGCCGAGCGGCCGGTGGATCGACAGCAGCCAGTGATATTCCGTTAGGGACGCCACCATGCCGATGCCGATGAACAGCATGGCGAGGATCATCGCCGCCATCAGCCAGTGCAGGATGCGGGAGAGAGCCGGGAAGCGGTCATGCGTCATGGCGTGGCGCCTTTTGGGGCAGATGGAACCTGTACCTCGCTCGGCGTCTTGGCTTCGGCCGCGCGGCGCCGGAACGAGTTCGAGTAGGTGGCGGACCGAGCGCTGAGCAGCGGATCGTCCGACGGCGCGATGCCGGCCGGCAGCACCAGCGGATCGAAATTGACGTCGCTGCAATTGCCGGGCTCTTCCGTGGCGACACGATTGATGGTGAGCGTGCCGAGCGTCACGCGCCGGCGGGTGTCCGGCCAGGCCACGGTGGCATCAGCGGTCGCATCGTCCGCCGTGCCGATCGTGGCGACGAGGCGCCATTGCACAGGGCCTTTGGCGAGTCGCGCGATCAGGTCGTCGAACAGATAGTTGACGTCCGTCGGCTGGCCGCCGCTCATCGTCTCGGCGACAAACGGATCGACCGCTTCCATGCTCCAGCGCACCGGCGTCGATACGCCGGCGGCGTTGACGAAGCGGAAGGCGTCGAGGCTGTTGTAGCTGGCATTGGCAAAGCCGGTGGAGAACGGTCGCGCCTTGATGGCCTGCAAGGCCTTCGCCGTTTCCGGATGAGCGGCGAGGAAGGCCTGCATTCGAGCCGGGTCGGGCTTGCCGGTCGCCGGATCGGGCCGCGTGGCAAGCATCTGCTGATAGAAAGCCCGCGCGTCACGAACCGGAAACACCGGAATGTCGTTCATGCCGGTGCGCCATTCCTCGCCGTCGCGAAGCTTGAAGCTCAGCGCCATGCTGCGCACTTCGGTCTCGTTGTCAGGGACGAAGGGCTTGCCGACGGCGACGGCAAAGCGGCCGGTGACCGGCGTCGAGTCACGTTGGAAAACCACGGCCTTCGACAGCGCTGCGCCATTGCCGTTGCTGTCGAAGCTGCCGGCGATGCAGACGCCCTTGGCGTGGTTGCGGCGAAAACCAGGGTGGATGCCGTTGAACTGTTCGAAGCGGTCGATGATGCGCGCCTGGGTCAGGCGCTGCGGCGTCAGGAAGCCGCCGACATAGGCAAAGCCGGCTGCGATGCAGACTGTCGCGACGCCGGTTACGGCGAGGCCCATGACGGCTCCGCGCGAGGGCGGCCAGAGACAATAGTTCGATGTCGGATGGTCGTGCTCGGGCATGCCGGCTTCACTCGAGAAAGGGCGACACCGCGAGTTACGCCTCACTATGCCGCCGTGCCGCCCCGAAGGCACCTTTCCGGATTCCGCACCGAAGCGGAATCATACCCAGGCTTGGCGCCGTCATACCGAAGGATGATTGTCGCTGCGGCCCTGCGGTCCGTTCACCGCCTCGTCGTCGCCTTCCAGCTCTTGCGCGAGGCCGGATCGTAACGACCGCCGCCGAGATTGTGATGGCCCCAGGCCATGATCGCCAGCAACACCGGTTCGAGCGACTTGCCCTTGTCGGTGAGGGAATAGGCATAACGGGGCGGCTTCTGCTGGTAGGCGGCGCGTTGCACCAGTCCCCAGTCCGACAGCCGCTTCAGCCGTTCGGCCAGAATGTTGGACGGAATGTGCTCGGCGCTGTCCTGCAGCGCCTGGAAGGTCTGCTTGCCGTGCCACAACAGGTCGCGAACGATGAGCAGGGTCCATTTGTCCCCCGCCAGTTCGAGCGTGCGCGCGATCGAGCAATCCGATCTGAAGTCGCGAGTCATCGCTGGCTTTCCCGGTGCGGCGGACGCCGGCCCACGGAACCCTTCATGCGGGCGGTTATGGGCACAGGGGATATTTAGCAAGGTCACTTGCAAATTAAAAGTGTCTTGGCTAGCGTAACTTGCAAATTGAAAGTGACTGTCCGGCGGGGCCGCCGGATTTTCGCCGGCGCGGAAGAACGGGACCATGAACAAGATCGCGCTCGCGCATCTGGCGGCTTTGATCTCGGCGTTGAGCGCGGGCACGGCGGTGGTCGCCACGCGCTTCGTCATCGGCGAAACCGACCCGCTGGCGCTGGTGTTTTATCGCTACGTCATTTCGGTGCTGTGCTTTGCCCCGGCGCTGCCGCTGCTGTGGCCGCGGCATCGCATCGAATGGACTGAATACGCCCGGATCGCGGGGTTCGGCATCCTGTTCTTCGTTTTGTTTCCCTGGGCCTTCAATGCGTCGCTGCAACTGATCCCGGCGGCGCGCGGCGCGGTGGGGCTCGCCACCATTCCGATCCAGACGATGCTGGTGGCTTTTGCCTTCGGACGAGAGAAGCTGACGCCGGCGCGCGTCAGCGGCGTGCTGCTGGCGTTCTGCGGCATCGTCGTCGCCTTCGGCGCGGCGGCCTTCGGGCAGGGGGCTGCCAGCATTGCTGGCGACGGGCTGATGCTGCTCGGCGTCCTGTGCGCGGCGGTCTATTCGGTGTTCAGCCGCGCCACGCTGATGCGGCACGGGCCGATCTTCGTGACGGCTCTGGCGATGATCTTCGCCGTGATCGCGCTCGCGCCGGTGATGGCCGTGCAGGGCGCATTCTCGCTGCCCGCCTTCAGCACCAAAGGCTGGATCGCCGTCATCTTTCTCGGCAGCATCGCCGGCACGGTGCAGTTCTCGCTGTTCATGTGGGCGCTGCGCTGGCTGCCGCCGACGACGACGGTGCTGTACTTGACGCTCAATCCGATCGCGGCGATGGCGCTGGGCACGCTCATTCTCGGCGAGCCGCTCAGGCCGGAGCTGGTGCTGGGATTGGCACTCGTGCTGACGGGCATCTTTGTCGGCACGGGGGTCGTCACGGCGCTGAGGAAGAGGCCGGCACAGGCCCAGTGAGATATTGCGGGCCTTCGCTATGCGGCCTCAAAAA
>JAHCKF010000359.1 GCA_026125925.1 Pseudolabrys sp. | reverse complement strand
CCACCGGGAAACGGCGCGGAGCAAACCTCACAAACACCGCGCGCGGGACGCCGGGTAAACCGGCACTCCGTGGATAACCTGTGCACTTCTTGTTGCAACACTCGTGCACAGACCTGCGGGGTCGTACGGGCCCCGGCGTTCCGCGCGCCCTCGTTATTGCGGCGCAGGCTGGGAATGCGATCTGGGAATGCGGCCTGCCCGGGGCCGATCAAACAATGCGGGCGATGACGCGCGACTCTTCCTTATCCCTCCCCCGCAGGGGGAGGGTGGCGCCGCGCAAATTGCGCGGCGCCAGGTGGGGTTTTGCATGTGGCAAACTCAACCCCACCCGGCCGCTCGCAAGTGCTCGCGTCCACCCTCCCCGAAGACGGGGAGGGATAAGGAGCCTCCCTTGCACCGCGCGGCGGAATGGACGAAACAACAGCGCCGGAATTCGCCAGGATAATGAAGCCATGAGCAATGCGACGAGTCCCCACGGTCCCAGCCCGCACGGACCTCTGCGCGTCGGCGTCGGCGGCCCGGTCGGCTCCGGCAAGACGGCGTTGATGGACGCGCTGTGCAAGGCGCTGCGCGATCGCTACCAGATCGCCGCCATCACCAACGACATCTACACCAAGTGGGACGCCGAATATCTGGTGCGTTCAGGCGCGCTCGCCGCCGAGCGTATCGCCGGCGTCGAGACCGGCGGCTGTCCGCATACCGCGATCCGCGAGGATGCCTCGATCAATCTTGCCGCGGTCGCCGAGATGCGGACGAAGTTTCCCGATCTCGATCTCATCCTCATTGAATCCGGCGGCGACAATCTCGCCGCCACCTTTTCTCCGGAACTCGCCGACATCACCATCTACGTCATTGACGTCGCCGCCGGTGACAAGATCCCGTCCAAAGGCGGTCCCGGCATCACGCGCTCCGATCTGCTCGTGATCAACAAGATCGATCTCGCGCCTTATGTCGGCGCCTCGCTCGAAGTCATGGAGCGCGACGCGAAAAAGATGCGCGGCAAGCGGCCCTTCGTCATGACCAACATGCGCGAAGGCAAGGATGTCGCCGCCGTGGTCAAGTTCATCGAAGAGAAGGGCGGACTGGCGCACTAAAGGCCATGATGCAAACGACAAACGGGGCGCCCGTAAACGGACGCCCCGTGCCCAGCCCGCAAAGGCCTACCCGCTCAGTAGCGATAGCGGCAGTGCCGCCGGCCCCAGTCGTCGTGCCAGCAGACGCGGCTGCGCTGACGATAACGGCGTTCCTCGGCATTGGCACCGACCGCGGCACCGGTGGTGCCGCCGATCACCGCGCCGACCGCCGCGCCTTCCGGTCGTCCCGTGGCCGCGCCGCCGATGATGGCGCCCGCGCCGGCGCCGACAATGGCGCCGCCGAGCGCATCGGCCTGGGCGCCAGCCGGCATCGAAATGAGCGCGGCGAGCATCGCAGTCGCAAGAAGGGTCTTGCGCATGTTAGCCTCCACAATGATGGTCTGAAGTCGCCTGAAGTCTGCCTAGAAAACGTCGCTCGGGAAAGTTGGTTCCATGGATAAAACATCGCCGCATCAATCGTCGGCACAAGAACGCCTCGCTGCCGCGCTGCAGCGCATCGACGATTCGCAAGGCGAGGGCGCGCGCGCCGTGCTCACCGTCTATCGCGAGGCGGCGCTGGCCGCGGCGGAGGCGAGCGATGCGCGCGCCCGTACCGGCACAACGCTCGGTCCGCTCGATGGCGCCATCGTCACGGTCAAGGACCTGTTCGACGTCGCCGGCGAGGTGACGCGCGCCGGCTCCAAGATCATCGCCGCCGAAGGCAATGTCGCCGAACGCGATGCCGTCATCGTGCAGCGGCTGCGCGCCGCCGGCGCGGTGATCGTCGGCAAGACCAACATGTCGGAATTCGCCTTCACCGGCGTCGGCGCCAATCCGCATTATGGCACGCCGGGCAATCCGGCTGACCGCGCCCGCGTGCCGGGCGGCTCGTCCTCGGGCGCCGGGGTCGCGGTCGCAGACGACATGTGCGAGATCGGCATCGGCAGCGACACCGGCGGCTCGGTGCGTATTCCGGCGTCGCTGTGCGGCGTCGTGGGCTTCAAGCCGTCGCGCCAGCGTGTGCCGACGACCGGCGCGTTTCCGCTGTCCTATTCGCTCGATTCCATCGGTCCGCTGGCGAAGTCCGTGGCCCAATGCGCCGCGGCCGACGCTGTGATGGCCGGAGACGAGCCGTGGACCCTCGACGCCGCGCCGCTCGCCGGGCTGCGCGTCGGCATCGCGCAAGGTTTGCCGCTGGAAAATCTCGACGACACCGTCGGCCGGCGCTTTCCGGAGGCGCTCGACCGACTGGAGAAAGCGGGGGCGCGGCTGTCATACGAGAAGCTGCCGGTGTTCGACGACATGATGGCGCTGCAGATGCGCACCAGCATCCTCGTCGCCGAGGCCTTTTCGGTGCACAGCGAGCGCATGGCGCAGCATTCGGCCGAGGTCGATCCGATCGTGGCGGGACGTCTCGGCAGCGGCAAGGACATTGCGGCGCACGATTACATCAATGCGGTGCGCACGCGGAACGCGCTGATCCGGGCGATGGACGAACGTTTGCGCGACGTCGATGTGCTGGCGATGCCGTCCACCGCCATCGTCGCGCCGCGACTGGACGAGCTTGCGGACCGCAAGGCGTTCATGCAGCGCAACGCGCTTCTGTTGCGCAACACGACGATCGGCAACTTCTTCGATCTCACGGGCGTGTCGATCCCGTTGCCGCGCGACGGGCTGTTGCCGACCGGCCTGATGCTGCTTGCCCGCAACGGCCACGATCAGCAGTTGCTGCGCATCGCCGCCGCGGTCGAGCGATTGTTTGCTTAAGTCCTGCCGAGGCCGCGCAGCGCTTCCATCAGCGCGCCGTAGCGCTTGTCGCCGAGCTTCGCCAGCAGGCCGGCCTCGTGCTTGTCGGCCAGCGCAATGGCCTGCTGCAAGGTCGTCTGTCCGGTCGGCGTCAGGCGCAGGGCGTGGCGGCGGCCATCGGCGGAGGAGGGCAGGCGTTCGATGAGGCGGCGCTTCTGCAGCCGGTTGAGCAGCCGCACCAGGCGAGCCCGCTCGATCGCCAGCGTATTGCCGAGCTCGGCCTGCGACAGCCCCTCATTGGCGCTGATGACCGACAGCACCGAAAATTGCGCCGGGCTGATTTCCAGCGTCGCCAGCGTGCGGATGAAGTCCTGAAACACCCAGATTTGCAGACGGCGGATGAAATAGCCGAGATGACCTTCGAGCGCGCCGAGATCGCTGACGGCGCCGGCCCTGCGGCGCCCGGTCGCGGGCTTGTCCGCAGTAGTGGTGGCGGCCGGGCGGCCCCCGGCGGGGCGCCGCGCCGCTGTTGTCGTGCTCACGGCTCCGGCCTTCGGCGGCATCCGGCGTCGCTCCCTGGTGGCGGCGCATCATACAGTGTGCGCCGGTCCTATTATGGTGTTGACGGGAATTGTTGTCCTAGTCAACAATATGATCCGAATTTGGCGATCGCAGGTGTCCCCCGGCTCGAGTGTGGCCGGCGGCGCCGGTGGTCGCGTT
>JAHCKF010000358.1 GCA_026125925.1 Pseudolabrys sp. | reverse complement strand
TCGTCGGCCGCCTGATCCCGGCGGGCACCGGCGCCATGATGAACCAGCTGCGCGAGGTCGCCATGAAGCGCGACGCGCTCATCCTGGAAGAGCGCGAGAAGGACGCCGCCAAGCAGGCGGCGGCCCCGATCGAAGCTCCGGCGCTGCCGCCGGCGGAATAAACGGCAGCTCGGGCCGTCTCGTCCGGCTCTTACAAGATCAAAGGCCGCCCTCCAGGGCGGCCTTTTCTTTTGCGGTGCGGAGAAGACGCGTCCGCCTTCGTGCCGCAGTCGTTCTTTCAGAAAATTTCAGAACCGTAGGCGGGAAAATCAGCCAGCCTCTCAGGACTTTCGCCGGGACTGGATGGAAGATCGCGGTCCCAATTTGGAGAGACCCGATGAAGCACACATTTATTGCGTTGGCTGCCGTCATGACCTTCACGGCCGCTTTTGCCGGAGGCCCGGCGCGGGCCGATTCCGACGACATCAAGTGGATCGGTCAATGCGTCTCGGACAACAAGGACGAAGGTCAAACGCCCCAGGTCATCACCTCGTACTGCACCTGCATGAACAACAAGATGTCGTCGAACGAGACGCGCTCGATCACGCAGTGGGAAAAGTCCCACAAGCGCGAGATGGAAGCCTGCGCCACCCAGGCCGGCTGGAAAGGCCGCTGAGGCGGCGACCGTCATCATGCGTAACGCCGCGCTCGTCTTGGTCGTGGTTATGCTCGCGCTGGTCCAGCCGGTGCGGGCCGAGACCTTGCTCGAGCGCGGCGATTATCTCGTCAATCACCTGATGAACTGCGGCAACTGTCATTCCCCGCGCGGGCCGGGCGCGGCGGCGCGGGCTCTGTCCGGCGGCGTTCAGGTGTTCGATGAGCCGTGGTTCCGCGTCAAAGGTGCCAATATCACGCCGGATCGGGAGACCGGCATCGGCGCCTGGAGCGACGACGACATCAAGCAGGCGATCGTGCAGGGCGTGCGTCCAAACGGCACGCCGCTTGCCGAGACCATGCCGTCGGCGTTCTTCCGCATTCTGACGCCGCGCGATCTCGACGCCGTCGTCGCTTATCTGCGCTCAGTGCCGGCCGTGCATAACGAGGTGATGGCGCCGATCTACAAGGCGGCGTCGCCGGTCTCGCCGTCCTACCCGCCGGCCGCCAGGCGTTTCAGCGACGCCGATCTGGCCGATCCGATGCAGCGCGGCGTCTACCTTTCGACCGTCGCGCACTGCATGGCGTGCCACGCCCGCACCTCGGAAGCCGCGCCGGCGGACTACATCAAATCGTTCGGCAAGGGCGGCCGCGTCTTCAAGGGTCCGTGGGGCGAGACCCGGTCGGCCAACATCACCTCGAGCCGGTCCGCGGGTATCGGGAGCTGGAGCGATGCCGACCTCCGGCGCGCCCTGACAGAAGGTGTGACGCCCGATGGCCGCAAGCTCAAGCCGCCGATGATCGACCATGTCGGCTATTACCGGACGTGGAAACCGGCCGATCTCGATGCCCTGATCGCCTGGGTCCGGACCATCCCGCCGCTCGAGTAAAGCCGCTGTCATACGGTGGTCATGGGCGTGCCGCACCAGCGCGTCATGCACTGGTGGCAAACCGGGATTCTCTATCAGGTCTATCCGCGGTCGTTTCAGGACACGAACGGCGACGGCGTCGGCGATCTTGCCGGCATCACGCAACGACTGCTGTATCTCGCCGAGCTCGGTGTCGATGCCGTGTGGCTGTCGCCGGTCTTCGTCTCGCCGATGGCGGATTTCGGCTATGACATCGCCGACCACACCGCGATCGACCCGCTGTTCGGCACGATGGCCGATTTCGATGCGCTGCTGGCGCGGGCGCACGCGCTGGGACTGAAGGTTATCCTCGACCTCGTCCCCAACCACACCTCGGACCGGCATCCGTGGTTCAAGGAAAGCCGGGTGTCGCGTCAGTCGGCCAAGCGAGACTGGTATATCTGGCGCAATGGCGCGCCCGAAGGCGGTCCGCCCAACAACTGGTTGTCGGAATTCGGCGGCTCGGCCTGGCAGCATGATGCGGCCACCGACCAGTATTACTACCACGCCTTCCTGCGCGAGCAGCCCGACCTGAACTGGCGCAATCCGCATGTGCGCGAAGCGATGCACGGCGTCATGCGTTTCTGGCTCGGGCGCGGCGTCGACGGTTTCCGCGTCGATGTGATGTGGCATCTCATCAAGGATGCCGCTTTTCGTGACAACCCGCCCAATCCGGATTGGCGGGAAGGCGAGGCCGGTTACGGCCGCCTGCTGCCGGTCTATTCGACCGATCGGCCCGAGGTTCATGAGGTCGTGCGCGAGTTGCGGGCGGTGATCGACGAATACGCGGATCGCGTCCTGATCGGCGAAGCCTATCTGCCAATCGAAAAGCTGGTCGCATATTACGGCGAGAACCTCTCCGGCGCGCATATGCCGTTCAATTTCTCCCTCATCGAGGCGCCTTTGGGAGGCTGGCGCCATTACCGCGTTGGTCGAGCGTTACGAGGCGGCCTTGCCGCACGGAGCCTGGCCGAACTGGGTATTCGGCAACCACGACCGGCGCCGGCTCGCCAGCCGGATCGGTGAGGCGCAGGCGAGGGTGGCGGCGATGCTGCTCCTGACGCTGCGTGGCACCCCGACGCTCTACTACGGCGACGAACTCGGCCTGCCGCAGGTCGCTGTCCCGCTGGCGCAGGAGCGTGATCCGTGGGGCCGCAACGTACCGGGGCATGGCCGAGACGGATGCCGGACGGCGATGCCGTGGGATGTAGGCTCGTTTTCCGGGTTCTCGACGGTCGAGCCCTGGCTGCCGCTCAATCCGGATGCGGGGATTCGCAACGTCGCCGTCCAATCCGCCGACTCAGGGTCGATTCTGAGCCTGTACCGCCGGCTGATCGCCTTGCGGCGGGCCACTCCGGCCCTCAGCGGCGGCTCCTATCGGCCACTGGCCCAGTCGGGTACCGGATTCGCCTATGAGCGGGCCGGATCCGGCGCGGTTCTGGTCGTCGCCCTGAATTTCGGCGCCGCCTCCCTGGAAATATCTTTAAAATCAATACCCTACGGCAGCCGAGTGGTTCTCGGCACCAAGCCCGGCCGGGAAGGCGAAGCGGTAGGAGAGCGCCTCATCTTGCATCCGGACGAGGGCGTGATCATATCCTGCGCGAGCTAACCATGCTGCGATGCAAAGCTGCGCCGGAGCCGCTGTTTTCAAGGCCTTTTCGCCTTGACTTCACCTGACCCTCCCGATACACACGCCCCACTTTTCGACAGGCGGTGAGCTTCGTCTGATCGGAACGGCCGCCCGGGCCATCCTCTGAAATCCCATCCGGTTTCAAAGCGATCCGGCGCCTTCGCCTCGATCAAAGAAGCTCAAACGCTGTCGCTGACAGCCACTGTCAGTTCAACGTGTACGGCTTGCTCGCCGCTTTCATTGGAAGCGACGGCGACCGTCAGAACGGGAAAGCGCCCCCGCTGATTGAAGCGGATGGCGCAATTTCGTTTTGCGTGCGGCTAACGCACGGAAGAAGAACGCGCGGCCCTCGCGGCCGCGTGACGAGACCGATGCCGGGCTGCAGG
>JAHCKF010000357.1 GCA_026125925.1 Pseudolabrys sp. | reverse complement strand
GCTCACGATGAGCGAGGCGCACATGCACCCGGCGCAGATGCCGTTCCAGCCGACGGTCCATCACCTGCACCGCAACGGCCGGCTGTTTCCGCCGAACTATCTGCACGATAGCTGGCTGGATTACCTCTACTGGGATACGGAGCTGGAGCCGTAAGGCCGGCGGGCGCTCCCGCCCTCACCTGTCAATTTTCGCTCTCGATTGACCGGTATCAAATGCCGGGGCCTGGCGGCGCGCTACCCATCTTCGAGGGGCGCGAAGAGCCAGCCGATGAACCAGCCAGTCGCTGCGAATGTTGCCGAGGCCGCGAGTCCGGTCGTCCTGGTGCCCAAGCCGCAGGCGCCGGCCCCACAGCCGCGGCGGCCGCGTTTCTGGATCGTCGCGGGGCTCGCCGTCGTCATCGCGAGCGCCGCCGCTTTCGCAGCCTTGCGCTATGCCGGCACGGCTGCCGCAATTTCTTACACGACAGCCGCGGTGACTCGCGGCGACGTCACACGCACGGTGACAGCGACCGGCACCGTCAATCCGGTGCTCACCATCATCGTCGGCAGTTATGTCTCCGGCGTGATCAAGGAAATCCACTGCGACTACAACACCGAGGTTACGACCGGTCAGGTCTGCGCGAAAATCGATCCGGCGCCCTATCAGACCGTCGTCGATCAGAACCGCGCCAATCTCGCCGTCGCGCGCGCGCAACTCGAGAAGGACAAGGCCAATCTCGCCTACGCCCAGCTCAACTACGACCGCAACGCGCGCCTGGCGCAGAGCAACGCCGTCTCCAAGGACGTGCTCGACAATGCCAGGAACGCGCTTGACCAGGCCACCGCGCAGATCGGCGTCGATCAGGCCACCATTCAGCAGCGCGAGGCGCAACTCGCCGCCGCGGAAGTCAATCTCGGCTACACGAACATCGTGTCGCCGGTGAACGGCACCGTGGTGTCGCGCAACGTCACCGTCGGTCAGACCGTCGCCGCCAGCTTCCAGACGCCGACCCTGTTCCTCATCGCCACCGATCTGACGCGGATGCAGGTCGACACCAATGTCAGCGAGAGCGACATCGGCGGCATCAAGGACGGCAACCGCGCCAGCTTCACTGTCGATGCCTTTCCCAAGCGCAGCTTCCGCGGCACCGTCGCGCAGGTGCGGCAGTCGCCGCAGACGGTGCAGAACGTCGTCACCTATGACGTCGTCGTCAGCGTCGACAATACCGACCTGGCGCTGAAGCCCGGCATGACCGCGGCGACGCGCGTCATTGTCGAGCAGCGCCGCGACGTGCTGCGGGTGCCGAGCCAGGCGCTGCGCTTTGCTCCGGCCGCTGCAGGCGCGGCCGCCGGCGCCAACGCGCGGCGCCCGCGCAACAATGACGCGCCCGCCCGGGTCTATGTGCTGCGCGACAACGCGCCGGTCGCATTGACGGTCACGACCGGCCTCGACGACGACAGCTTTACCGAGATCGTCGCCGGCGACCTCAAGCCCGACGACCGCGTTATCGTTTCCGAGCAGCGCAACGCCAAGGCGGCGGCAACGCCGCGCCCGCGCCTCTGAGACCGGAGGGCGTCGTGGCTGAGCCGATCATCCGTCTCGACCACGTCTCGCGCACTTACCGGGTGGGCGACGTCGATGTGCACGCGCTGCGCGACGTCAGCGTCGAGATCGGGGCCGGCGAGTTCGTCGCCATCATGGGCGCCTCGGGCTCCGGCAAGTCGACGCTCATGAACGTCATCGGCTGCCTCGACCGGCCGTCGAGCGGCCATTACTTCTTCGAGGACATCGACGTCGCGACCTTGAGCGAGCCGGAACGGGCACGGCTGCGCAGCGAGCGGCTCGGCTTCGTGTTCCAGAGCTTCAACCTGCTCGCCCGAACCAGCGCCCTGGAAAATACGGCCCTGCCCTTGTTCTACGCCGCCGCCGGACCGGCCGGCGTCGGCCCGCGCGAGACGCGGGCGCGCGCCATGCTGGCGCTGCTCGGACTTGGCGATCGCGAGCGCAACACGCCGGGACAATTGTCCGGCGGCCAGCAGCAGCGCGTCGCCATTGCCCGCGCGCTGATCAACGAGCCGGGCCTGCTGCTTGCCGACGAACCGACCGGCAATCTTGACACTCGCACCTCGCACGAAATCATGGAGACGCTGACTACGCTCAACCGCAAGCAGGGCGTCACCATCGTCGTCGTCACCCACGAAGCCGACATCGCCGCCTATGCCGACCGCGTCATCACCATGCGTGACGGCAGCATCCTGTCGGACGTGCGCAATCCCAAATCCGGCGAAGCGCGAACGTCGGCGAAAGCGGGTGCCGCCCGCACCGCTACCGCGCAGCGCCCCGCCGCAGCCTGGGCCTTCGCCCGTATGGTGGTCGCCGCCGCGTTGCAGGCCATCCACCGCAACATGATGCGTTCAGCCCTCACCATGCTCGGTGTCTTCATCGGCGTCGCCGCCTTGATCGCCATGGTCGCCGTCGGCCAGGGCGCCAATGAAGCCGTGCGCAAGCAGATCGAGAGTCTCGGCACCAATCTCGTCGTCGTGCTGCCCGGCGCGCGCACCGCCGGCGGCATGCGCGGCGGCTTCGGCAGCGCTTCGACGCTGACGACCGGCGATGCACAGGCCATCAAGCGCGAAGCTCCCGCAGCGAGCGAGGTCGGCTACATCATCCGCCAATCCGGGCAGATCCAGGCCGGCAACCAGAACTGGGCGACCTCGATCCAGGGCGTTTCCGCCAACTACCCGCCGATGACCAACTGGCGGATCGCCGAGGGCCGCGAGATTACCGACGACGACGACAGCGCCGCCGCCGCCGTGGCCGTCGTCGGCCAGACCGTCGCCAGACAGTTGTTCGGCGATTCTGTCAGCCCGATCGGTGCGCTGATCCAGGTGAAGAGCACCCCGATGCGGGTCATCGGCGTGCTTGCCTCCAAGGGACAGACGCCGTTCGGCCAGGATCAGGACGACCTGATCATGGTTCCGTTCACCACCGCGGAGCGCAAGGTGATCGGCGTCGCCGCGCCGACCCAGGCACAGGCGCCCTTGAACTGGATCTACCCGGCGCCGCCCAATCCCTACGGCCTGACCCAGCATCTGGCCGGTTACGTCAACCAGATCTTCGTCCAGGCCGGCAACACCGCCGACGTGCAGGCTGCGATCGATCAAACCACCGAGATCCTCAAGCGCCGTCATCGCATCAAGCCGGGCAGTGAGGACGACTTCTCGGTGCGCAATCTCAGCCAGATCGCGGAAACCGCCGAGACCTCGAGCCGCATCATGGCGCTGCTGCTGGCCGCCGTCGCCTCCATCTCGCTGCTGGTCGGCGGCATCGGCATCATGAACATCCTGCTGGTGTCGGTGACCGAGCGCACGCGCGAGATCGGCCTGCGCATGGCGATCGGCGCGCGACGGCTGCATGTGTTGCTGCAATTTCTTGCCGAAGCCGTTCTGCTCAGCGTCACCGGCGGCGTCGCCGGCATCGCGACCGGCGTCGTCGCCTCGCTCGGCGTCGGTCTGCTCACCGGCTGGCCGACGCCGATATCCGGCGCCGCGATTGCCATCGGCTTCCTGTTCTCGGCGGCGGTCGGA
>JAHCKF010000356.1 GCA_026125925.1 Pseudolabrys sp. | reverse complement strand
ATCACATGATGCCGTTCTTCGGCAAGGCGCATGTCGCCTACAAGCCGACCGAGCGGGTGGTGGGCCTCTCGAAGCTGGCGCGGCTGGTCGATGTCTACGCCAAGCGCCTGCAGACGCAGGAGAACATGACGGCGCAGATCGCCACCGCGCTGGAAGAGGTGCTCAAGCCCAAGGGCGTCGCGGTGATGCTCGAAGCCGAGCATACCTGCATGTCGCTGCGCGGCGTCACCAAGCCGGGTTCGATGACGCTGACCACGCATTTCTCCGGCACGTTCCGCGACGATCCGAACGAACTCGTCCGGTTCATGTCGCTGGTGCGCGAGAAATAGCCAGACCGTCATCCTGAGGTGCGCGTTTTTCTCTCCATGTCATTGCCGGGCTTGTCCCGGCAATCCATGATGCGCTGCTTCCAGGAAGGTCTTACGTAAGGCCATAATGTGAGGTGGATGCCTCATGGATGCCCGGGTCAAGCCCGGGCATGACAGCGGAATTACTGCACGCTCCGCGCGGACTGGTGACATCATGGCTTCCACGCACGACATCGAAGAAGGCCTCGCGCTTCTTCCGAAATTCGACGCCGACGGTCTCGTCACCGCGGTGGTGACCGACGCCGGCAACGGCGACGTGCTCATGGTCGCGCACATGAACGCCGAGGCGGTGGCGAAAACGATCGAGACCGGCGAAGCCTGGTACTTCAGCCGCTCGCGCAAGAAGCTCTGGAAGAAGGGCGAGACCTCCGGTCACGTCCAGCGGGTCCGCGAATTGCGCGTCGATTGCGACCAGGATGCGCTGTGGCTCAAGGTCGATCAGGAAGGCGAGGGCGCCTGCCACACCGGTCGCCGCTCCTGCTTTTATCGCGCCGCGCCGCTCGGCCAGCGCGGCGCTGTGAAGCTCGAATTCCGCGACGCCGAGCGCAAGTTCGACCCGGCCGCGGTGTACAAGGAATAGTCGACTCCTATCGCGGAATCGGTTATTTCTATCGACGAACGGGAGAGACCGGCTTGAGCGATCGGGCCGGCGCCGAAGGAGCAACCGCCCCGGAATCTCTCAGGCAAAAGGACCGTTCGCCAGGACTTCGACCTCTGAAGAAGGAGCCACAAGCTCCTGCCGACGGTGCAAGTCGCAACCGGCACTGACGCCGGGCGATGAAGCTCTCAGGCCAATGACAGAGGGGGCACGCGAGACGTCGCTGACGCTCGCGCGCGCCTGTCAGAAGGACCTGAGCATGCCTCAAGCCAACAATCTCACCTCGAACGATTTCGACGTCATCGTCCTCGGCGGCGGCGTCGTCGGCATCAACACCGCCTATTTCAATCTCAAGAACGGCAAATCGGTCTGCGTCATCGATCGCCAGCCGCAGGCCGGCTTAGAGACCAGCTTCGCCAATGGCGGCCAGGTATCGGTCAGCCATGCAGAGCCCTGGGCCAATCCGTCGGCGCCGCTCAAAGTGCTGAAGTGGCTGTTCAAGAGCGACGCCCCGCTGCTGTTTCGCCCGCGCATGGATGTGCACCAGTGGCTGTGGATCGCCAAATTTCTGGTCGATTGCCTGCCGCAGCGCGCCAGCCGCCACACCGCCGAAATTGTGAAGCTGGCGACGCAGAGCCGTTCCCTCATCCAGACTGTCCGTCATGAAGAGGGCTTCCATTACGACGAGCGAGCCAAGGGCATCCTGCATTTCTATCGCGACGCCAGGGAGTTCGAGGCGGCCGTCCCGGTGGCCGAACTGATGCGGCAATACGGCTGCAACCGTACCGTCATCGACGCCGACAAGGTGGTCGAGATCGAGCCGGCTTTCGCCGACCGCCGCCACGAAATCGCCGGCGCGACCTTTACCGCGGAAGACGAAAGCGGCGACGCCTTCAAATTCACGCAGAACCTGGCGCAGGTCTGCGAGCGGATGGGCGGTGTGTTCCTGTACAACACGCAAGTCACCGCGCTCGACGCCGATCGCGCCTCGGGCGCAGTGCGGAGCGTCGAGGTGGTCGGACCCGAGGGCTACAAGACCTTGCGGGCGCGCGATGTCGTGGTCAGCCTCGGCTCATGGTCGGCGCCGTTCTTGCGGCCTTATGGCGTTGGCCTCAACATTCAGCCGGCCAAGGGCTATTCGGTGACGATCCCGACCGACGGCTCGAACATGGCGCCGGTGACCAGCCTGACCGACGACGAATACAAACTCGTTTATTCCAACCTCGGCGACCGGCTGCGCGTTGCCGGTACGGCGGAACTTGCCGGTTACTCGCGCGACCTCAACCGCACGCGCTGCCAGGCGATCATCGACAACGTGCGCAAGCTGTTCCCGCGCGCCGGCAATTTCGACGCGGCGACGTTCTGGAGCGGCTTGCGGCCGACCACGCCATCGAACATTCCCTATGTCGGGCGCACGCAATACCGCAATCTGTGGCTCAATACCGGTCACGGCACCTTGGGCTGGACGCTCGGCGCTGGTTCCGGCTTCCGCGTCGCCAATATGATTGCCGAAGGCAAGGGGCCGCTGGCGGCCTGAACCCCTGCTGAAACAGTGAACAGCCGGTATTGGGGCGCGATGCCGGCTGTTCCGTTGGCGCAGGGTCTTTATCGCACTGCGATGGCGGTGGTATCTTATTGACGCAGCCGACCGAGACGGCTTGCCGGCCTTCCTTGGGCTGGTAAGCTTTCCCGATGGCGACGGATCATGTGCACGCGTTCAAATCCGGCATGGCGTCACGGCGCTTCTGTCTGGTGCTGGTCAAGCCGTCGCACTACGACGATGACGGTTACGTCATCCAGTGGCTGCGCTCGCCGATTCCATCGAACTCGCTCGCATCGCTCTACGGATTGGCGAAGGATTGCGCCGAGCGGCAAATCCTCGGCGACGACGTCGCCATCGATATTCACGCCTTCGACGAAACAAATACCCGCATCCGTCCGCACCGCATCGCGGCGATGATCGAGGAAGCCGGCGCCGGCATGGTCATGCTGACCGGCGTGCAGTCGAACCAGTTTCCGCGCGCGCTCGATCTGGCAAAGCCGCTGCGCGATCGCGGCATTCAGGTCGGCATCGGCGGCTTCCATGTCTCCGGCGTGCTGGCGATGCTGGGTGGCGTCGATGCCGATCTCGATCGCGCCAAAGCGATGGGCGTGTCGCTGTTCGCCGGCGAAGCGGAAGGCCGGCTGGAAGAGACCTTGCGCGACGCTTATGCCGGCGCGCTCAAGCCGCTCTACAACTACATGGACGATCTGCCCGGCATCGAGGGCACGCCGATCCCGCTGATGGCGGCCGAGCGCGCGCAGCGCACCGCCGGCCGCACGACGTCGTTCGATGCCGGCCGGGGCTGTCCTTACCAGTGCTCGTTCTGCACCATCATCAACGTGCAGGGCCGCAAGTCGCGCCGCCGCTCGCCCGATGACATCGAGCACATCGTGCGCGTCAACTATGCGCAAGGTCTGCGCTCGTTCTTCATCACCGACGACAATTTCGCCCGCAACAAGGACTGGGAAGCGATTCTCGATCGCATCATCTATCTGCGCGAGGTCGAGAAGTTCAATCTGGGCTTCATCATCCAGGTCGATACGCTGTGCCACAAGCTG